>NZ_JCAKMZ010000030.1:0-43795 GCF_059515865.1 Acinetobacter sp. CY73
GTAAGCGTCCGCTGAACCCCACTTTTCTTATTTGCTCAATATCCCGATAGTGTCCATTATTTATTAAATGGACATTATGTTTATGGCCTTAGACACTTTTATAGACACTGAACAAACGACAGAAAGAACCCGCAGAATCTTCGCAGCTGAGTTTAAACAGTACCTGGTCGAGCTTTGCCAGCAGCCAGATACGTCAGTAGCTAAGGTTGCAATGCAACATCAGATCAATGCCAATCTGCTGCATAAATGGATTCGCCAGTCCAGATCAATGCCCCCTGCATTAAAAAGCCCATCCAGTCCACAGACCGACTTTCTTCCCATCATTCTTCACCCGACTCCAGTCAGACAAGAAGCACCTCCGCCACCTGTGCCAGAGAAGAATGCTGTCGCTCATATCAGGATTCCATTGCATAAGGAACAAGGTTCCGCACGGGATCAGATGATCGAGATCGACTGGCCGGTGGAATCGGCAAAGGAATTACTGCCTTTAATTCAGGGCTTGATCAAATGATCCGTATCGATGAAATCTGGCTTGCTACCCAGCCGATGGATATGCGTGCAGGTATGGATACTGCCATGGCTCAGGTGCTGAGAGCATTTGGCTATATCAAACCACACTGCGCCTACCTGTTCTGTAATAAACGTGGCCATCGCATGAAAGTACTGGTGCATGATGGACTGGGCATCTGGCTGTGTGCCCGGCGGTTGGAACAGGGCAAATTTCACTGGGCTCAGGTTCACCAGGGTGAAACCGTGGCGATCAGCCCGGAACAGTTACAGGCGTTAATTCAGGGTCTGCCCTGGCAGAGAATCGGCTTACAGCAGGTGGTGAATATGCTCTAAACCAAGCTCATCCATTCTGCTATTCTCCAAACGTTTTATTTACACATATTCATGATCTCAGCCATACTGCGGTCATGAATACGCTGCCTGATTTAAGCCAACTGACCCATGAACAACTGCTGGAATTTACCCGGCAGTTGGCGCTGCAGCATCAACAACTCGCAGAAGATAAACAACAATTAGATGCCAAAGTTCAACATCTTGAAGTCACGAATCAACATCTTTCCATTCTTAATCAAAAATACGAGCATGAGCTTGCGCTATTTAAACAGCATAAATTCGGCAGTAAAAACGAACATCTAAGCGCAAAACAAATCCATCTATGGGACGAAGCGGTCGAAGAAGATATTGCTGCGGTTGATCTGGAACTGGAACGGCTGAATGCAGATAAAACCAATGCAGCTGCGCAGAAAGCCCCAGTCAACAAACCTAAACGTCGACCACTGCCAGATCACCTGCCAACCCTCCGTATTGAGCATGAACCTGCATCAACCCAATGTGCTTGTGGCTGCACCTTGCGTCGTATTGGCGAAGATATCAGTGAAAAACTGAATTTCAGACCGGCACAGTTCTATAAGGAACAGCATGTGCGTGGCAAATGGGTGTGTGATCAATGTGACACACTGACCCAACAAGCAATGCCGGCCTATGTGATTGAGAAAGGAATCGCTGCACCTGAACTGCTTAGCCATGTACTGGTGTCTAAATATGCCGATCATTTACCACTGTACCGTCAACGTCAAATCTTTCTACGCGCAGGTGTTGATCTGTCCAGATCAACCTTATCTGACTGGATAGGTCGCTGTGGTGTAGAGTTAGAAGGCCTAACCGATGCATTAAGGAAGGTGATCCTACAGCAAGCGGTGATTCATGCAGATGAAACACCTGTCACCATCATGCGGATGGATGATAAAGATAAAAAACCGAAGAAAGGTTATGTCTGGGCTTATGCAACAACTCAATATAATCCAATTCAAGCCGTGATTTATGACTTTCAGGATAGCCGTTCAGGTCAGCATGCTGAAGAGTTCCTGAAAGGCTGGCAGGGTCATCTGGTCTGTGATGATTACAGTGGCTACAAAGCACGCTTTAGATCAGGTCAGGTCATTGAGGTGGGCTGCATGGCGCATGCACGTCGTAAATTCCATGAGTTGCATGTGACTGGAAAAAGTCCGATTGCAGAACAGGCTTTGTTCTTGATTCAGAAGCTCTATGCGATAGAGGCTGAAATAAGAAAAAATACCGACGGTACAGCAGAACAACGCTATAAGTACCGGCAACAGTATAGTCAAGCTGTTATGCAGCAACTGTATGAATGGCTGACACAACATCAACTTGCAGTACCCTTAAGCTCTGCAACTGCTAAAGCCATCAATTACAGCCTAAAACGTTGGGAAGCCTTAAGCCGTTATCTGGATGATGGCAATCTACCTATTTGCAATAATTGGGCAGAGAATCAAATGCGGCCTTGGGCTTTGGGGCGTAAGAACTGGTTATTTGCAGGTTCGCTGCGCAGTGGTCAGCGAGCGGCAAATATCATGACTTTAATCCAGTCAGCAAAACTGAATGGGCTGGATCCGTATGCCTATTTAAGTGATGTGCTGAAAAGGTTGCCGACACATAAAGTGACTCAAATAGAAGAATTACTGCCACACCGCTGGAAACCTGAACCCCGTTAAAACATAGCAATGGGGTTCAGCGGATGTTTACAATTAAAGATTAGTTAAGCTGTTTTAATTATTTTTCATACTGGATTTACGATGCTACTTTATTTTTACACCAACAACGAGAGGTAAGCATCATGACTAAAAAAGCGATTCGCTATAATGGCTATGAACTTGCATGCTGTATGATGCAATGCTAAATATTCATTTATGCATCAATCTAAAGATCAATCATCTACAGCAGATGCCGGGGTTAAACACTGTTGTAAATCCTAACCATATAAAAAGATTTTGATTTTAGATAACCATACTAAAAATTTTAGATAGAGCCGAATTTGGCTCTTTTTTTATGCGGATTTTTAGAATAAAAACATAAAGTAAATGTGATTATTCAATTTCATGTACTGCATTGAAGACATTGAGCGGTTCAATACGAATAATTTTCTTACCAAAGCTTCTTAGCCACCACACCAATTGAGAAGTAAAAGGAACACTTGCACTAACTTTGTACAAATCATCTGAAATTTGCGTAATAGTTTGCTCTTTACTAAGCTGGCTTTCGGAAAAATATAATGCATCGGCTTCATTCATGATCAATTCAAGCTCAACATGCTCAGTCGGTTTATCAAAATCAACACGGAAGCCTAAAGCACCTGAATCAATATAAGCATCAATATCAAAATTCACAGGGTGGAGGGCACGTGTATCAAGTACAGAAGCAGATTTAAAACGATGAAGTGCAAAGGTTTGAACTTCAGTTTTATCATGACGAGTACAAATGAGATAAATAATCGAACCCTTCTGAACTAAAGCAAGCGGATTCAGAATATAACTACGATCTTCACCCAATGGACCACGAGCGCGATAGACACATTCAATTTGCTTATCTTGCAATAAGCCTTCATAAATCGCTTGCTGTGCATATTTTTCAACCACAGGCGGAATCAGGGGTTGATTGGCAGGGACAATACGAACACGGTTAATCCACTGGCGAACGTTATTTTGAGTTGAAAGGCTACGACGAGCCAAGTCAAACCAAGGGTTCATTTCTTCGATTAAGCTGGGTGGGAGTAAATGTTTTAAATGTTCTTCAACCATCATAAATGTCACAGCTTGAGAGCTGGTCATATGGGGTAAGCTTTGGATAGGCGCATCTGAGCGCCAACGCCAGCCTTGTGGTACGGTTTTATTGCTTTCAATAGGAAAGCGCTGAGAAATTTGATTTAAGTCTCGTTGAATGGTACGCAAGCTAATTTCGATACCTTCACGCTCAAGGGTTTCTTGAAGTTCACGTGTTCCCATCCACTTTCCAGTCGAAAGTCGAGAGAGAATTTGCCATTGTCGATACAGGCTATTTGAGGTTTCTTTTTCTTGTGATGACATAATCTAATATTAACAATGACTTTAAATTTACTCTGACACAATAAGAAAACTGAGTCAGATTATCAAGCCTCAATTTTCTATATTTAGAAACAACTTAAATCAATAAACACATTGAATGGATCTTCTAGATCAGTAATTAATAGAGGTAAGCCAATGTTTTGTTTGTTTGGCACTCAATTTGCTTAATGACTTAATGAATTGAATAGAGATAATAATTTAAAATAATGATGAGGTCTGTATGCTTAAAGAGAATAAAGATACAACTTCGAATGGTTTTACAACAAAGACGCAAGTTGCGTTTGAAAAATCAGTAAAAATCGAAGTAGAACATAACAGTACAGCTTATTTATTCGATCATTTAAAATCAGAATTTTTTAATGAAATGTTGGATGATGCGAGTATTTCAGGTGAATCATCTAAAAAGATTGAATCATGGCTATGTGAGCGAAGTCTGGATGAGCTCAAAGCATTAAACTTAAAAGCTAAAGAGCATTTTATACATCAAGGTATCACTTTCACTGTTTACGATGATCAAGAAGGTACCGATCGAATTATTCCGTATGATTTGATTCCGCGTGTGATTGCTAAACAACAATGGACAAAAATAGAGCAGGGTTGCGCGCAAAGGGTGCAAGCATTAAACCATTTTTTACATGATATTTATCATCATCAAGACATTTTGAAAGACGGCATGATTCCAGAGCTCCCAGTACTTACGCATGAAGCATATCAACCATTAATGTGTAATCACACATTGAAAGGAAAAATTTATAGCCAAATTAGCGGTATTGATATTGTTCGAGATAAACGAGGAGATTTCTTTGTTCTGGAAGATAATTTAAGAACACCGTCTGGTGTTTCTTATATGTTAGAAAGCCGTAAGATCAGTGAAAAATTAATGCCTGAACTTTGTCAAAAAAGTAATTTGATGGGCATTGAACAATATCCGCAACTACTAAAAGAAATTCTGATTGAAAATGCATACGTGGATCAGCCTTTTATTGTCGTGCTGACCCCGGGGCGTTATAACAGTGCATTTTATGAACATTGCTTTTTAGCAAGGGAAATGGATGTACCTTTGGTAACAGGAAGTGACCTTTTTGTTGAAAACTGCAAGGTTTATGTCAAAACGGTTTGGGGGAAACAGCAAGTCAATGTTATTTATAGACGTTTAGATGATGTTTACTTAGATCCCTTATTCTTTATGCCGACGAGTACTCTAGGTGTTCCGGGCCTAATGTCTGCCTATTTACACCATAATGTCGTCATTGCGAACGCACCAGGTACAGGTGTAGCTGATGACAAATCGATCTATCCTTATGTAGATCAGATGATCAAATATTACTTGGGCGAACAGGCGATTTTAAAAAATGTACCGACGTATCAGTGTCGCGATCCCGATGCCTTGGACTATGTCAATCGAAACTTAGATCAATTGGTGGTTAAAGAGGCGCAAGGTTCAGGTGGCTATGGCATGTTGATTGGACCTCAGTCGACCTCGCAAGAGATTGATACTTTCCGAATCAAGTTGCTAGCCAACCCACATCATTATATTGCTCAGCCCACGTTAGCACTTTCCGTTGCACCGACCATGACCGATTTTGGTATTGCGGAAAGACATATCGACTTACGACCTTTCGTTTTAAGTTCGCCGTATAGAACTGAAATTGTGCCTGGTGGTTTGACACGTGTAGCGATGCAACAAGGATCGCTGGTGGTGAACTCTTCACAAGGTGGTGGCATTAAAGATACATGGGTCGTTGACACACCTCATTCCTAAAGAAATCAGGAGAAGGACATGATTATTCTAAATAGTAATGCACAAAATATTTATTGGGTCGGCCGTTACCTTGCTCGTATTCAAGATTTATGCGGTCAATTCCCATTTCAAAATGATGAACAAGCTTTAGCCTATGCACATGCATTTTGCCTTCCAGCATTTAATGCAAGTTCACTGAATGAACTGGTGATGAGTCCAGAACAGCCTGCATCGTTCTACCAGCAATTCCAATTGGTGATCAATAATATTCAAGACCTGCGCGGTGTACTTTCAATTGATGCTTATTGTGAATTGAAACACATGATTGATACAGCAAAATTCAATGCAGGGCTTATTTGCACGGTTGTTGATGAATGTAGCGATGTGCTTGAGTCTGAAAATGAAGATATTTTCCTATTTTTCAGTATGGGACAACTGTTTGAAAATCTGGATCGCCAAATACGCTTAAACGAAAGTATTGATCAAACGATTCAATCACTCAGTGCTTTGATTGAAATGTTGAAAGCAAAGGGTTGGGATAGTATTGATGAAGCATGGCAATATTTATTGCATCAACGTAATGCGCACAGCTTTTATCAATTAAATGACCAGGTTCAGTGTTTATTTGAGGTGGATGCATGAAATTGATGATTAATCATCAAACCCACTATGTCTATACTGAGCAAGCTAAAAACAGTATTCAATACATTAAAATGACACCGCAAAATAATACACATCAGCAGGTGTTATCTTGGGGGATCAGTGTGCCGGGTTTAGTGCAACAACAATTAGATGCCTTTCAAAATGTCTGGTTAACCAGTTCACAGCGATTCAGTTATCACAGTATGACGATCATGGCTCAAGGAACGATCGATATTCAGCAAGATTCTGCTCAGGCGATTGAGATTGGTTTAAGACCCAGTATATTTTTGCAGATGACGCCGAGTACGGTCTGTGATGATCAAATGATTCAATTCGCTCGAAGCTATGTACCCTATACAAATCATCAAAATTTAGTTCGATTGTCTGAGGCACTATTACAATATATGCCTTATATCAGTTATAGCACTCAGGTAACGACGACAGCACTTGAGGCATTTCACCATCAACAAGGGGTTTGCCAAGATCACAGTCATGTCTTTATCGCGATGTGTCGAGCATTGGGTATTCCTGCTCGCTATGCATCAGGTTATCTTTATGTTCCTGAATCCATTCATTTGGCAAGTCATGCATGGGCAGAGGCATTTGTAGATGGTAAATGGCATACTTTTGATGTGAGTAATCAAAAATATACACCGAGTTCACATATTTATATTGCAATTGGTCGTGATTATTGGGATGTTGCACCTATTAGAGGGGTGCGCGAAAAAGGGGGTATTGAAAGCATGAGTACAATCGTGCAAGTACTGCCTTGTTAGAAAAATAAGGGAAAAATAATGACATATTGTTGTGCGATGCGTTTAAAAGATGGTTTGGTATTTATTAGTGATACAAGAACCAATGCTGGGGTTGATCATATTTCTGTCTTCCGCAAGTTATATACTTTTGGAATTCAGGGAGAAAGATTTATCACCATTCAAACGTCTGGAAATCTCGCAACGACTCAAGCCGTGATTGGACATTTAAAAAATCAATTAGATCTTAAGCAAGAACCCAACTTGTACAGTGTAAATACCATGTTCGAAATGGCTGAATTGGTGGGTCATACGGTCAGACGTGTGATCGCAGAAGTGACAGTGGATCAGCAAGAACAAAGTAATTATTACTGTAGTTTATTGGTCGGTGGGCAAATTTTAGGTGAAGATATTCAACTTTATAATATCTATCCTCAGGGTAACTTTATTAGTGCAACCAGTGATACGCCTTTCTTTCAGATTGGGGAAAGTAAATATGGAAAACCTATTTTAGATCGTGCACTTTCTTACGAGACAGGTTTGTCAGATGGGCTGCGCTGTGGGTTAATCTCATTCGCTTCGACTTTAAGGTCTAATGTTTCGGTTGGTATGCCTTTGGATGCCGTGATTTATCAAAAAGGTTCTCTGATTATGCCAGCGGGTAAGCGTATCTATGAAGAAGATGCTTACTTTACCCATATTAGTAAGCGATGGTCTGAAACCTTAAAACAAGGTTTGCAAGAACTTCCAGCACCGACTGATGATTACTTTCATTAAGATGATTGTGTATTAAAAATTCTCATGTTTCATACCTTTACTAATGATTGCATGTTAATCTCAAATTCTACGGATAAGAATAAGAGTTCATCATGCATCAGTTCTGTTATGCAAGTGAAAGTACATCTGATAAAAAAAGCTTGCTGAAAAATCTGACGATAATACTCAGTGAAGCTCGTGATTTTAATTATAAGCACCAGATATCAGGTGTTTTGTATTATGCCAATGGCTATTTTTTTCAGTACTTAGAAGGTGAGTTAGAAATCCTGAATCTGCTGTTAAATAAATTAAATAATGATTCAAGGCATGACAATATCAAACTATTTGCAATTAAATCTTTAGAACAGAGATTATTCCCAGATTGGTCTATGAAATATATTTCTAGAAATCACCAGATTCATCAATTTTGTCAGTCTCTAGGTTTTGATGGTTTTAAACCACATTTTTTTCAACAAAATCATGTTGATGATCTGATTTTTTTCATGGTCAATACAGCGTCGGTTGAGCTTGTAGACAATTAAAAAAATCCAAGCAATGCTTGGATTTTTTTGTATGACTTAGATTTTTATTCTTTTAGGTCGCTGACTCAATCGACACAGTAATTCATAGCCAATGGTTCCATTGGCTTCAGCAACATCATCCACTAATCGCGTCGCACCCCAAAGTTCAACTGTCGTACCAATTTCAGTTTTAAGATTCGTTACATCAATGGCAATCATATCCATAGCAACACGACCAATAACACGTGTGAGTTGTCCATCAATCGCTACATAGTTTTGTTTTGGAAAGGCACGTGGATATCCATCACCATAACCAATGGAAACAATGGCGAGTTGCATTGCTTCATCTGCAACAAAGTGCGAACCATATCCGACAGCTTCGCCAGCTTGAATATCATTCAGTGCAATGATTTCAGCGCTAAAGGTCATCACTGGTTTTAAATCAAGATCGTGAATATTGCGATTTGCAAATGGTGTTGCGCCGTACAGCATGATGCCTGGACGGACAAAATCAAAGTGAAGCTCAGGATATTTATAGATAGCAGCAGAGTTACAACAGGATGCTAATATTGGGGCACAGTCATTTTTAATTTCTAAGAATTGACGAATTTGTTCATCATTTAAGGGATGATCGGCATCTGCATTGGCAAAATGCATCGCCAATACGCATGTAAATCCTTCTGCTTTCAGTTGATTGATTACATCTTTAATCGTATCAATTTTAAAACCTAAGCGATTCATACCGCTGTTGAGTTTTACCCAAACTTTAAGTTCTTTTTGGATGTATTGGACTTTATGACGAATCAGCCATTCAACTTGCGGTGTATGATGTACGACACATTCAATATTTTTTTCGATAATGATCGGCATTTCGTCTGCTGAAAAAACGCCTTCAATCAACGTAATCGGTTGTTGATAACCCAACTCACGAATTTCTAATGCTTCTTCTAAACATGCGACACCAAAGGCATCTGTTTCACTTAAGGCTGCTAAGCAGTCTTTAACTCCATGTCCGTAAGCATTGGCTTTGACCATGCTGACGATTTTAGCGGTAGGGGCAAGTTGTTTGACACGGTTTAAATTATATTGAAGTGCTTGACTGTCAATATAAACTGTTGCTTGGCGCACCTGAGTGACTCCTTCAGGGTTTCTAGGAAAAGGCGAAGATGAAGAGGGTTACTCTTCATCATCATATTGAGCATAGTATTCTGGAGAGAGATTACTGAATTTAGTGTACTGACCTTCAAATGCAAGGCGTACAGTACCAATTGGACCATTACGCTGTTTACCAATAATAATTTCAGCCGTTCCAGCTTCTTTGGATTCTTTGTTATAAACCTCATCACGGTAAATAAACATAATCAAATCGGCATCCTGCTCGATCGCACCCGATTCACGTAAATCCGACATCACTGGACGTTTGTTCGGGCGGTTCTCAAGAGAACGGTTAAGCTGAGATAGTGCAATCACAGGACACTGCATTTCTTTGGCCAATGCTTTTAAGCTTCGTGAAATTTCACCAATCTCACCTACACGGTTGTCACCCATGCCAGGGACTTTCATCAACTGAAGGTAATCGACCATAATACAGCCCAGTTTTCCACCATGCTGTTTGGCAATACGTCTTGCACGGGCACGCATTTCTGTCGGCGGGAGTGCTGATGAGTCATCAATATAAAGATGCTTTTCTTGTAGTTGTAGAATGGTGCCAGTCACCTTAGACCATTCCTCGCCATCCATTTTACCTGAGCGTAAATGACCTTGGTGAACACGTCCCCAAGATGAAATCATACGCATGGCAATCGAATCTGCTGGCATCTCCATGGAAAATACAAGTGCAGGTAAATTTGAGTTAAACAACACACTTTCAACCAAGTTCATCGCCAGTGTTGTTTTACCCATAGAAGGACGTGCAGCAACAATGATCATGTCGCCTGCTTGCATACCTGAAGTTTTGTTATCCAGCTCTACAAAGCCTGTGCTTAAACCTGTAATGCTACCTTCCATTTGGGAAAGTTCATCCAGTTTAGTAATTAAGTCAGCTGTGACGCTACTGATTGTCTTAGGGCCTTGGGCTTTTGCATTATTATTATGTTGTTCTGCAATGGAGAAGATATTGGTTTCAGCCATATCTAAGATTTCACTGACTTCACGACCTTTGGTGTCATAAGCATTCTGTAAAATCTCATTACCGACTTTAATCATATTTCGTAGCGTAGCAAATTCACGAATTTTGGTCGCATAAGTTTCTAAGTTGTAGAAACTGGCAGGGGAGTCCGCCATCAATTGCATCAAATATTCTTCACCGCCGATGGCATCGAGCAAGTTCTGTTTAATGAGCCAGTCATTGACCAAAACAGCATCATAAGGCGAGCTTTCTTGAGCGAGTCTTTCAATTGCGCGATAAATATATTTGTGACGCGTTGCGTAGAAATCATTTTCAGTCAGTACATCACTGACTTGTTCAAATGATTCGGCGACTGTCATGAGGGCAGCGAGTACGGCTTGCTCAATAGATAAATTATGTGGAGGCGTACGAAATTCTTTTAATGGACTTGACTCATTCTTTTTCGAATCATCATTAAACTTTTTTGAATTTGCAGTGGCGGTCGCCTGAGACATATAAACCCTTGATTTTTAATATAACGATTAAACTAAATTGAATATGGCTTATCTTAATAGAAAAGTCATAAACTTGGTATGGATAACTGAATTATCAATCATGGATTGAGCTTAAATCTAAAAAATTCAATTGCGCAAATCACAAATTTTAGAGATAAAAAAAGAGCATGCAAAAGCATGCTCTTTTTTTTGCAAGAAATTACTCAGATACGATCGTAACGAGAACTTCAGCAACAACATCATGGTGCAATTGGATTGCGATGTTGAATTCGCCAGTGTGACGAAGTGCACCGTTCGGTAAACGAACTTCTGCACGGTCAACTTCTAGACCAGCGTTTGTTAACGCGTCAGCGATATCACGAGTACCGATTGAACCGAATAGTTTACCTTCATCACCAGCTTTCGCAGTGATTACGATGTTAACTTCGTCCAATTGATCAGCACGTGCTTGAGCTGCAGCTAAAACATCAGCTTCAGCTTTCTCAAGTTCTGCACGACGAGCTTCAAAAGCAGCAGTATTAGATTCTGTAGCTGCAACAGCCATACCCTGAGGGATAAGGAAGTTACGACCATAGCCAGCTTTTACTGAAACTTTATCGCCTAGTTTACCTAGGTTTTTAATGCGTTGTAATAAGATAATATCCACAGCTCAACCTCACTTATGATTGTCAGTGTAAGGAATCAAAGACAAGTAGCGAGCTTGTTTAATCGCAAGCGCTAATTGACGTTGGTAACGAGCTTTAGTACCTGTAATACGGCTAGGAACAATTTTGCCGTTTTCAGTAATGTACTGTTTTAAAGTATCGATATCTTTGTAGTCGATGTAAGCAACTTTCTCAGCTGTAAAGCGGCAGAACTTGCGACGACGGTAAAAACGTGCCATTGAATGTTCTCCTTATGCTTCAGCAGAGTCTTGAGCTTGTTGTGCTTCTTCACGTTGAGCTTTACGCGCACGTTTTTCTTCAGCACTCTTAGCCAATAAAGACTCTTCAGTGATTGCGTTTTCACGACGAATAATAACGTTACGAAGAATAGCATCGTTGTAACGGAATAATTCTTCTAATTCGTTAAGCGTAGTTTGGTTACATTCAACGTTCATTAAAATGTAATGCGCTTTGTGAATTTTGTTAATTGGGTAAGCCAATTGGCGACGGCCCCAATCTTCAAGACGGTGAATTTGACCTTCAGCATCTTTGATGTGAGAAATGTAGCGTTCTACCATTCCCACAACTTGATCGCTTTGGTCTGGGTGTACCAGAATTACGATTTCGTAGTGACGCATTGTCAGCTCCTTACGGTTTTATGCAGCCCCTAACATAATTGTTAGAAGCAAGGAGTCACAATTAAAGTTATCTAAAAGATAATAAAATTGCGTCGCAAAAAATTGCGAAGCTGTATTTTAGGTAGATTGAGTAATGATTACAAGCTAAAGTTCAATAAAATAGCAGTTTTAAAGATATTTTATGGTCGCTGTTGAGTGCTATTCAGAATTAGTAATTAATCTCGATGTGTATCCTGAAGCAGGAAGATCACATTTCCTTTAAAGAGTGGATCGTTATTTGGGAATTGTCCATCCCAAACACCGTGTTGGACATAACCAATCTTATAGGGTAATTTTAGCTTGGAAATATGCTTTAAATAGCGTTGATAATTGGGAATGGTCGTTGTGCATTGATAGGTCTGAATCACCATTTCATCGATATTGTCTCTCAATAATTGAAGTGTTTGTTGATCTTGGATATTGGTCCAATCCATCAAACTGGTCATACTAAGCTGATATTGTCTAGGTAGCTTGGCTCTAAGTTTTTTAAGAAAAAGGGCATAGTCTTTTAAATGTTTGGTTCGGGCATCAAAATCAATTTGAATACCTACAATCTGGTTGCCTAAGTTTTCCCATTGATGAATCCGTTTTAAGATTTTATCTAATTCTTGATCTTGCCAATTCAGGTGATAATTTCGAAAAACTAACCAAATCTTTTGATGTGGAATTTTAACGACGGGAATTCCTTGGGGAGTCAAAATAGATTGCTTGGAACGTTTATCGACTCTGACTTCACCTTGTAAAATATAGACTTCTTTTGCTTTGGTTAAATACGGGGCAGTTTTTATATTTCCCCAAATCCAGAATGAATCAAAATCATCTGCATTGATCTGATCTTGAGATGAAGCAGATTGACTTGGATGGCATGCCAATAAACCACAGCAGAAAAATAAGCATAACATCCAAGTTTTTTGCATAAACATTTAAAATTACCAATAATATTTCAGAGATTTAGTCCACGTGGTATTTGGGTAATTTTGTTTAATTTGATCAAACCACTGTTTACGAACGGGTTTGGCAACATCTTGATCACCACATTCATTCATACCACTCGGTGAGTAGCACATAATGGCTCTATACAATGCATATGCATGTAATTCTCCTGAGCTACCTGCTTGAATAATGTTTTTATAAATATTTCCACGTGCAAATGATTTTCCTTGAAAAGTATGTTGAGCGCTTTCAGCAGTCATTTGATAGGGGAAACCATAGTGAGATTGACGTGTGTACTCTCCTAAGCAGACATTTAACAATGGATCTCGAGGAGATTTTTCTAATTGATTGGCTAAAGTCTGTAAATTAGAACATTTGAGCTGAGTGGTAATGCTAGAACCATTCCAAATAAAGTCTGCGAAGGGAGGTTTTTCTTGATATTTTTTATCAGCATCAAAGCTTTTGTAGAGTCCAGCATCTTTGGGTAGGTGTGAATAATAGCGGTTAAACAAAGCATAATTTTGATAATTTAAGGACTTGCTCAATAGGGTATAAAGCGCAGCTTGCTTCTGCTCTATAGTTGCTTGATTATTTTGAATAATGTTTTCTAATGATTTTTCATTGGCTTTATATAAGATAAAACGTTTTTGTAAATTGGCATGGCTAATCAGCGGTTTATTGCCAATGAATGCATTCACATTCTGTTTTTCATTCATGTGATTTGAATATGCAGTTTCAAATAAGCTACGTTGATACGTATTTTTTGATTGATTCAACATCTTTGCCCAATGTTGTTCAGCTTGTGCAACATTGGTTTTTTCTAAGATGAGTCCTTTCAGAAAAACCTGACTCAGCTGTAAATAATTATTCAAATTTGAAGATTGTGGTAAATATTTCAAAGCTTCTTGGGGCTGCTTTTGGACATAGAGTAAATGCACAGCTTGCAGATATTTAAATAATTCAGGCTGATTTTTAAAAATATCTTTTTGAGCATTCAATGTATTCCAAGTGATGGGCTTGTATCCGTTCGCAGACGAATCACGCATATGCATCAAATTATAAGTGGTTAAAAAAAATGGATCGTTTAGATTTTTTACATTGAAATATTGACTGTTGAACACTCGACGATCAATTTCGGCAGGTAATTCATTGAGATCAAGATTGTAGTATTTAGATTTAGGATTGTTGATTTGCCAAACAATTTCATTCACCAATAAATCTTGTCTGCCTGTTAACCAAAAACCACGTCGCATCAATCCACGAGCGCTAGCAACATATTGTCCATTTGGATAGGTTTTAAGGTATTGGGTAATCTGATCTAAAAATTGTTTGAGTAGAGTCTGATCTATTTTGTCTAGATCAAGATCACCATATTCATTGGTAGCAGATGCAAAAGCTGAATTTAAGTGCGTTCGAATCAGCATATATTGTGACGTTTCTTTTAACCATGCGTCATCAACCTGTGCTAATACTGAATAAATTTTAGTCGCTGTGGAAAAGTTAGTATTATAAAAGGAGATTGAAGCATTTAAATAAGAGGCATATTGTCTTGCAGTTGCAGACCATTCTGAGTTGATCGGGATTAGCGCCAATTGATTTGTACATTCTAAGATTTTATTGCGCTCAGAAATTAAAATTTGCTTTTCTGCAGCAGAAATATTTTTATTCGAATTAACGTGTTGGATGAAATTGTCTTTGCCACTGATGATGCTGTTGCAATGTTCATCATAAGCTTGCTCTTGCTTTGATATTTTAATTCTTTGATTGGCTATTCGGTTTTCAGCAGTAGGAATGCCTTCGAATGGCGCTTGAGCATAGGCTGAAGTCCACAATACTTGATTAGTTGGAGCAGGGGTAATCGTAGCTAAACCTAGATCACTTAATAACCACAGCATATTGGTTTGATTGTCATTGCCTGGTACAAGTACGGGTAAATTACTACATTTATTATATTTAGAAGCATTCAAATAAAAATCAGGCTCACAGACATCTTCAAATCCTGCGTGTGCGCTTTGACTATAAAAAAATAAGGGAAGAAAAGTGCTAAAGAGTGTTTTAGAAATAAATAAAGATTTAGCTTTCATTATAATTGAGAACGTTGTAATTATGGGCTAAATGATAACAATAAGATCAAAGATTAAAAATAGCGAAAAGATTGTTTTTGAAAATTTGAATGGTGATAAAAGCTGAAAAAAAAGATAGAGTAAAACTCTATCTTTTTAAAAAAATACAATCTGTGTCATAGGTGCCTTAGAAGTAAAACTAAAGCAGATGCTAATCACGGTAATCAAGATGACTGAAAATAAGAATGTTTTTTTAGCCCAAAGCTGGTCATCTTTGGCTTTAAAACCAATAATGCTCAGATAAAGCCAGTAAAAACTTAAAGCATTCAATACAACAAGATAAACCCAATTCGTATAACCGAATACGAATAAACCATTCATGGCAACAATAAACAAGATGACATAGATCAGTGACTCTATTTTCGTACGCTGAATAGAGCGTGCGACAGGTAGAATCGGGATACCTGCATTTTTGTAGTCATCAAAGCGATAAATTGCAATTGCCCATGAATGGGGCATTTGCCACAGTGCATATCCTAAGAAGATAAACAATGCGCCTAAATCGAATTGGTTCGCTACAGCGGTATAGCCAATTACTGGTGGTGCTGCACCAGAAATACTGCCTACAACCGTTTGGTTAATCGTTGTTCGTTTTGTCCATAAGCTATAAAAGCCAACATATACGACAAAACCAATAACGGCAAATAAGAATGCGTACGCATTTACCCAAAACCATAATATGCCAAAACCAAGTATGCCAAGTACAATTGCAAAAACAAAAGCAACTGGAACAGAAATGGATTTTTTAACCATTGCACGATTTTGTGTGCGTTGCATATTTTGGTCGATGTCTTGGTCAATAATGTTATTAACCACACATCCAGATGCAACAACGAGTGTTGTACCAAGAAGGGTAAGAAGCAGGAGAAGGAAATCTACAGAACCTTGGGCAGCTACAAAGTAGCCACCCAAAGTGGTAACAAAGTTACCAAAGAGAATTCCTGGCTTAGTCAGGAATAAATACTTTTTAAACATGCCGATCAGTTTAGATCATCATGTTTGAATGTAAGTAGTTCATAATCCATACAGAACCAACTAATAAAACTGCAATCGTTAGAATTGTATAGATAAATGCAATCACGTTCCAACGTTGCTCAGCAGATGAGTTCATGTGCAAGAAGTAAACTAATTGTACAAGTACCTGAGCAACAGCAGTAATACCGATAACTGCAACAATCGCACCACGGCTAAAATCTTCACTATTCATTGCCATGTAGAAAGGAACTACAGTCAATAAAATAGAAACGATAAAACCAACCGTGTATTGTTTTACATTACCGTGTGAAGCATCAGCAGCATTATGGTCATGACTCATTATAATACTCCCATCAAGTACACTACGCTAAATACGCAGATCCATACGATGTCAAGGAAGTGCCAGAATAAGCTTAGGCAAGCAAGACGACGCGTGTTAATTGTAGTCAAACCATTTTTCTTGATTTGAATCATTAAAACGATCATCCAAACTAAACCTGAAGTTACGTGGATACCGTGCGTACCAACTAAAGTAAAGAACGCAGATAAGAACGCACTTACGCTTGGACCGTGACCAGCGTGAACTAAATGATTAAATTCATAAAGTTCCATGCCGATGAAGATTGCACCAAATACAAAAGTAACGCCGAGCCAAGTTAATACTTGACCTACATTTTTCTTGTATGAAGCAAGTACTGCAAAACCAAAAGTCACAGAAGAAATCAAAAGCGCAAAAGTTTCAGTTAAAACGAAACCTAAAGAATCTGCAAAAAGATCCTTTGCACTTGGTGTGCCAGCTGGAATATGACTGCTTAATACAGCGAACGCGATGAAGAGTGTACCGAATAAAATCAAGTCACTCATCAAGTAGGTCCAGAAACCAAAGACAGTGATGTCAGTATCATCGTGATGATGCTCATCGTGCCCGTGGTTGTCGTGATGAAGTACTTCAGCCATATCCTTAGTCCTTCTTCAAGTGTTTTTCAAGTAATGCATAACGTTCGTTTTCGATACGTTCAACTTCAGCAGCAGGAACATAGTAATCCACTTTCTTAGTGAAAGAAGACACGATGAAGCTGATGACAGAAGCGATGAAAGTAACGACAACTAACCACCAAATGTGCCAGATTAACGCGAAGCCCATAACAGTGATGAACATTGCGATAACAAAACCAGCAGCACGGTTTGTTGGCATGTGAACGTCTTCATATTTAGTCGGACGAGCATAAGCTACGCCATTCTCTTTATCAGTCCAGAAGCGGTCAATACCATTCGCTTCAGGAAGTACTGCAAAGTTATAGAACGGAGCAGGAGACGAAGTCGCCCATTCGAGTGTACGACCATCCCATGGATCGCCAGTCACATCTAAAGTTTTTTCGCGTTGTAAGTAACCTACAACAATTTGCAAGATGAAACACGCAATACCACAAGCAACCAATACAGAACCGAAAAGTGCAATTGCAATGTACGGATCCCATTCTGGGTTATCGTAAGAGTTTAAGCGACGAGTCATACCCATGAAACCAAGGATATAAAGTGGCATAAACGCAAAGTAGAAACCGAAGAACCAGAACCAGAAGCATGCTTTGCCCCAGAACTCGCTTAACTGCCAACCGAACATTTTCGGCCAGTAGAACGTGATACCAGCAAACATACCGAATACTACACCACCAATAATTACGTTATGGAAGTGAGCAATCAAGAATAAAGAGTTGTGTACAAGGAAGTCCGCAGGTGGAACCGCCATAAGTACACCAGTCAAACCACCGATACCGAAAGTTACCAAGAAGCCAACTGTCCAATACATTGGTGATGTGAATGTAATACGACCCTTATACATGGTGAATAACCATGAGAAGATTTTAACACCTGTTGGGATCGCAATAATCATGGTCATGATACCGAAGAACGCGTTAACGTTGGCACCAGCCCCCATCGTGAAGAAATGGTGAACCCATACAACAAACGCAAGAACTGTAATCGCGATAGTTGCATATACCATTGATTTGTAACCGAACAATGTTTTGCGAGAGAACACTGACGTGACTTCTGAGAAAATACCAAAAGCAGGTAAGATCAAGATATAAACTTCTGGGTGACCCCAAGTCCAAATCAAGTTTACGTACAACATTGGACTACCGCCCATGTCGTTTGTAAAGAAGTGGAAACCGAAGTAACGGTCAAGCGTTAACATTGCAATTGTTGCAGTTAATACAGGGAATGATGCAATGATCAATACAGAGGTACATAAAGATGTCCATGTAAAGATCGGCATGTCCATTAGACCCATGCCAGGCGCACGCATTTTAATGATGGTTACAAAGAAGTTAACACCAGTAAGAAGTGTACCTAGACCAGAAATCTGAAGTGCCCAAATATAGTAGTCGACGCCAACACCTGGAGAATATTCGATACCAGACAGTGGAGGGTAAGCCATCCAACCTGTTGCAGCGAATTCACCAATTGCTAGAGAAGCCATCATTAGACCCGCAGCACCAGCGAATAACCAGAAGCTTAAAGAGTTTAATAATGGGAAGGCAACGTCACGAGCACCAATCTGTAAAGGTACAGAGATGTTCATTAAGCCTACCACTAGACCCATTGCAACGAAGAAGATCATAATTACGCCATGCGCAGTAAAGATCTGATCGTAATGTTCAGGGTGTAAATAACCTTCACCGCCACCTTTTGCAAGGAACAGTTGAAGACGCATCATGATCGCATCTGCGAAACCACGCACAAGCATGATTGTCGAAACGAGTAGGTACATGATACCAATTTTTTTATGGTCTACTGATGTGAACCATTCGTTCCACAAGTAGCCCCATTTTTTGAAGTAAGTGATACCTGCAACAATTGCGATACCACCTAAGATCATCATTGCAACTGTAGCCAATACGATAGGATCGTACGGAATTGCATCTGGACCTAACTTACCTAATAAGTTCATGTCTTATTCCCCCACAACTTGAGAAGCAGGTTGTTCGGCATTAACAGTAACTTCAGAAGCAGCAGTATCATGTGCATTTGCATCTACAGCAGTCGCTGAGTGATCAGCACCATGGTAGTTGCTCATATACTTATTGATCACTGATTCGAACAGCTTAGGTTCTACTGAAGAGTAATAAGTCACTGGGTGTGGCTGAGTAGGATATGGCTTCATTGCTTCTGCTGCAGCCTTTTCTTCAGGCGTAGATGCTTTAGCGATGATTGCTTCAATCTGTTTCTTACCACGGTTACCATCACGCAAGGCTGCAAATTCAACTTTGTCTAGGATACCTTTTTGTACAGCATCAGCATTTACAGAAGTACCGTTACCCGCTTTAACAGCAGATACCCATTCAGCAAATTGAGCATCAGACACAGAGTGAGCTAGGAAGCGCATTTGTGTAAAGCCGTAACCTGAGTAGTTCGAAGAGAAACCACGGTAAACGCCTTGGTTATCAGCCAACATGTGAAGTTGAGTTTGCATACCTGCCATTGCATAAATCTGACCCGCTAACTGAGGAATGAAGAATGAGTTCATTGTAAAGTTAGAAGTGAGATTGAAGTTAACAGGAGTTTTTTCTGGGAAACGTACTTCGTTAACTGTTGCAATGTTTTGTTCTGGATAAACAAAAATCCATTTAAACTGTTCAGCAATAACCTGAATCGTTAATGGAGCTTTATCGCTTTCAATTGGACGGTAAGGGTCATACTTGTGAGAACCCCACCAAGTTAACCATGCAAGAATACCGATAATAATTACGGGAATACCCCAAACGACGATTTCGATCGCAGTAGAGTGTGCCCAAGTAGGTTCATAGTCTGCATCTTTATTTGACGCGCGATATTTCCAACTAAACCACAATGCCATAAGCGCTGACGGAATAACCACCAACAGCATTAAATAGATCGCAGTCATCATCAGATCAGATTGACCTTGAGCGACTGGACCTTTTGAGTTTAGAAGTACCATATCACCACCACACCCTGTTAAGAGTGTAGCGATCGCAGATAAAGACAATACAGCTAAAATTGTTTGTCTCATTTTACAACCTCGGTGAAGAGTCCCATTCCCTAATAAATTATGGGATAGCGATTAAAGTGCTCCATGATTGAAAATTCATATTCTCAATGCATGAATCTTATCAATCATTAAGCACCGCTACGTTGTAGGGCATTATGCCCTAATCAATCCAACTAAGCTATACATAAAGTGGCATTAACTCGTTGACTTAAACCCGATTTTTTTGGTCAGGATTACATTGTTTTGATTATTTTTATTGATAAAAATCAGATATATAAAAAAAGGATGCTGAAGCATCCCTTAGTGTAATTTTAACGCTTTACGACTTTCGTTTTTGCTAATTTGTCGTGTAAAGTTTGACGCTTTTGACTTAATGCAAATACATGATCAATAATCGTAATGAATGGCATAAAAAGCATGTTTAAAATGATGAAAATCATACTTCTTAAGGTAAATGAACGCATTAAGTTCACTTTTTCACCATTATCGACATCGACGATTTGAATTTTTGCGACTTTTTTGCCCAAACTTTGACCTGTTTTCGCCAGTAAAAGTGCTTGTGCAATCAACATAATCACGATGTAGACTGCCATTGCTTGCCAAGCTTCGATTGGAATAAGATGAAACAGTTCTTGCTGAAGTTGTACCACTTGATCGGAGGATTGGGTAGCTTGCATTTTTTGTTGGATGGCTTGTAATTGAGTTAAGTCACCTTCTTTAAAGAAAAAAGATGGAATCGCAAGAGCTGGAATCCACAGCAATAAATCTAGAACTTTAGCAAAGAAACGTGAGCCGATTGATGCCAGCTCATTATTTTTTGGTTTCTTGTTCACACTGATATTTTGGATTGAGGAGTTTTGGTTAGTCGTTTGATTCGGTTGCGTATTTCCAAAAGGAGCATTCGGAACATAGCCAGCCGGTTGAAACTCAAGTTTGCCTTGTGTGAGTTCACCTAAAGCTTTCCATTCAGGCATACCTTGATACCAAGCCAAGTCTGTCAACAACACTTGTTGGCTCTGTAGCATTTGATTGATCTGCTCAACTGTATATGGCCCTGCTTGTTGATTATTTCGCGCCAAGTAAATTTGCATAAAACTAGAATCTCAAAAACAAAATACGAATGAAAAAATTATAGGGACAAAAAAGACCCACGAATGGGTCTTTTTTTAACACGTTTTGTTAAGCTTGTTTAGTCTTTTCTTCTGCGAGGAAGAACCAAGTGTCTAATACAGAGTCTGGGTTAAGAGAAACTGAATCGATACCTTGTTCCATTAACCATAATGCAAGATCTGGATGGTCAGAAGGACCTTGACCACAGATACCTACGTATTTACCTGCTTTACGGCAAGCTTGGATCGCAAGAGAAAGCAATGCTTTCACAGCTGGATCACGTTCGTCAAATAAGTGAGACACAATACCTGAGTCACGGTCTAGACCAAGTGTTAATTGAGTCAAGTCGTTAGAACCGATAGAGAAACCATCGAAATGCTCAAGGAATTGATCAGCCAATAATGCATTGGTTGGTAATTCACACATCATGATCACTTTAAGACCGTTTTCACCACGCTTAAGACCATTCAGTGCTAACAATTCAATTACACGTTTCGCTTCAGCTACTGTACGTACGAAAGGAATCATGATTTGAATGTTGGTTAAGCCCATTTCGTCACGTGCTTTTTTCAATGCACGGCATTCGAGCTCGAAACAATCACGGAAGTTGTCAGATACATAACGACTCGCACCACGGAAGCCCAACATTGGGTTTTCTTCTTCAGGCTCGTATAACTTACCACCGATCAAGTTTGCATATTCATTTGACTTAAAGTCAGACATACGAACAATGACTGGCTTGTCTGCAAATGCAGCTGCAAGGGTAGAAATACCTTCAACCAGTTTTTCTACATAGAATTCGATAGGGGATGCATAGCCAGCTGTACGAGTCAGAACAGCTGCACGAGTTTCACGTGGCAAGCTGTCAATGTTTAACAATGCTTTTGGATGCACACCGATCATACGGTTGATGATGAATTCTAAACGTGCAAGACCGATACCTTCATTCGGAATTTGAGCAAAGTCAAATGCACGATCAGGGTTGCCGACGTTCATCATTACTTTGAATTCTAGCGGTGGCATTGATTCAATCGAGTTACGTTGAATTTCAAAATCCAAAGCACCTTCATAAATAAAACCTGTATCACCTTCAGCACAAGAAACAGTCACTTCTTGACCATCTACAAGCACTTCTGTTGCATTACCACAACCTACAATTGCAGGTACGCCTAATTCACGTGCAATAATTGCAGCGTGACAAGTACGACCACCACGATTGGTTACGATTGCTGCAGCACGTTTCATTACTGGCTCCCAATCTGGGTCAGTCATGTCAGAAACTAAAACATCACCGTCTTGTACTTTGTCCATTTCTTTAATTGAAGAAACAATACGTACACGACCTGAACCAATGCGTTGACCAATTGAACGACCTTCACAAAGGACAGTACCTTTTTGTTTAAGGAGGTAGCGTTCCATTGTGCCGACATTTTCGCGGCTTTTCACAGTTTCAGGACGCGCTTGAACGATGTAAATTTGACCATCATCACCATCTTTCGCCCATTCGATGTCCATTGGCGCACCGTAATGGTTTTCGATGATGAGGGCTTGTTTAGCCAGTTCTTGAAGTTCTTGGTCGTTTAAAGCAAATTGTTGACGTTCAGCTTTATCAACATCTACGATAGAAACAGATTTACCTGCTGAAGCTTCTTCACCGTAAATCATTTTCTGGTGTTTGGAACCTAAGTTACGACGTAATACAGCATGTTTACCTGCATTAAGAAGAGGTTTAGACAGGTAGAATTCGTCAGGGTTTACTGCACCTTGTACAACCATTTCGCCCAAACCATAAGATGCAGTAATAAATACAACATCACGGAAACCTGATTCTGTGTCTAATGTAAACATTACACCAGCAGCGCCAGTTTCTGAACGAACCATACGTTGAATACCCGCAGATAAAGCAACGATGTCATGGTCAAAGTTTTGGTGCACACGGTAAGCAATTGCACGGTCATTATATAATGATGCGAAAACTTCTTTAATCGCGATCAGCACGTTATCAATACCGCGAATGTTTAAGAAAGTCTCTTGTTGACCTGCAAATGAAGCATCTGGAAGATCTTCAGCTGTTGCAGATGAACGAACGGCAACCGCAATATCAGGGTTGCCGTTTGATAATGCAGCAAATGCATCACGGACTTCTTTTTCTAAAGCTGGCGTAAGCGGAGTATCGACAACCCATTGACGAATTTTTGCGCCTGTTTCTGCAAGGGCATTCACGTCATCAACGTTGAGTTGTTTCAATTCAGCTGAAATTTTAGCATTAAGGCCACTTTGCTCTAGGAATTCGCGATACGCGTTAGCAGTGGTTGCAAATCCACCTGGAACTGATACGCCAGCATTTGCTAAATGGCTAATCATTTCTCCAAGGGAAGAGTTTTTACCGCCCACGATCTCAACGTCGTGCTTACCTAGTTTTTCCAGACCGATTACGCGTGCTTCCAAAGTTGTTACTCCACTTATGCAGTATTAATCACTATCTTGGCATGATATTTTCAATAAAACTTAGCAAACTTATTTTACTAAGCGACACTCATGTAAGATCAGTTTACTATAAAGATTATATAGCACTTAGACAAATAAATGAGGAGTATTTTAATGTCAGAAAGTAAAGAGATAAAGCGAAGTGTGTTTTTTATTTCCGATGGAACTGCAATCACTGCAGAGACACTTGGACATTCTCTATTGGCACAATTTCCTCATGTCGATTTTGATATTCATATTATTCCGTATATCACCACGGAAGAGGCTGCAATGGGCGTGGTTGCTGAGATTAACTCACGTTCAGCAAGTGATGGGCAGCTCCCTTTGGTGTTCGATACTCTGGTCGATCCCTATGTAAGAGACATCATTAACACAGCCAATGCCGTTAACCTTGATGTGTTCGAAGGGATGATTAGTAAGCTGTCTGAAGAGCTTGGAACTCAGCCTACGACTTTAGTCGGGCAAACGCATGCTGTAACGGACTCTGAGTCATATAAATCACGTATTGATGCGGTACATTTTGCACTTGATAATGACGATGGTGCTCGTACTCGTCATTACGATAAGGCTGATCTCATTTTGATCGGTGTATCACGTTCTGGTAAAACGCCAACCTCTATTTATTTATCACTTCAATTTGGTATTCGTGTCGCGAATTACCCATTGACTGAAGAAGATCTCGATGACAATCGTTTGCCTGCGGTTTTAAAAGAACATAAACATAAACTTTTTGGTCTGATGATTGATGCAGAGCGCTTAGTCGCTATTCGTACTGAACGTAAAGCAAATAGCCGTTATGCAAGCTTTAGACAGTGTGAAATGGAGCTTCGCGCAGTGGAAGGAATTTATATTTCCGAAGGGATTAAGTATTTAAATGTTTCTGAAATGTCGATTGAAGAGATCTCTACGCGTGTTCTACAAATGGCGGGATTAAAGCGCAGAATTGGTTAAAAATTCCTAATAATATTTATAGTCACCTTGTTTTGAGCCAGCCATTGCTGGCTTAATTTTTTAGTCATATAAATTCGATTAGATTCATTTTTGTGCTCTCATTACATGGGTAGAAAAGCCATTCAAAACGTTATTAAAAGTATATTTTAATCCTTAAAATCTAGATTTCATCATATCTAACTAACAAAAAAATCAGTTTAAACCACATTCCGATAAAAGGTAGAAGCTATCGGGAAAGCTAAAATTTATATAAATAAGTCAATATATGCTTTCAAAATCAGTCTTTAAAGTGATTTTTAGACAGGAAATGAATGTTGCAGAAGTTACTCAATTGACTTGTATGACATTAAATAAAAAAAAACTGCTATGGTTAAGCTGTATTTTATATTTTTAAAAAGAGTATTTGGCTATAGAGAAGCTAAATTAACTATATTTATTTTACCTAAACTTACAAGAAGCCATAAAAAATATAAGTAATTACAAATGTCGGATTTTCAAATTCTTTAATAATCGATTGAATTAAAGAAATTAATTGATTTTTTGCATGTTTTTGCACATTACATTAGATAACGATAATTCTTAAATCATTTGCATACCATTCATGAAGTGTGAAATCGGTCACATTTTATGCAGAACAACAAGTGAATTTTTTAGAATGAAAACTAGATATGATTTTTATTATTTGAAGTCTTTTATCCTTATAACGGTTTTAGCATTAACGGCAACGAATCTTCAAGCAGCAAACAATCAGTTTACAAGTGTAATTGATCAACAGCGAGAAACCCTTGTTATTTCTATAAAAAAGGGCATTGTTGATGATGGAATTTCCAAACTGAGACAATTATTAGAAAGTAATCCAAATAACCAAAAACTTATCGCTGATTACTTGTTACTGTCTTTACAAAATAAACGAGACTTGGAAGAAGATCATCGGTGGTTAGCATATATCCATCCTGCTGAATTTCCAGCTTATGCTCAGATACCATTAATCAAAGCATATAGAGACAAAAAACAATTTTCGACTGCTTTAAATTTACTCGAACAATTTAAAAAAAATAATAACAGTACTGACTTAGAAATTTTAAAGGCGGTTCTACTGGCTGAGAATCAGCAAAAGCTTGAAGCAGCAAATCAGTTGAAAAAAATAGATATTGAGCTGCTAAATCAAGATCAGTTGAATCAATTGTCTTATGCATATCGAATCATTGATCAACCGATTCGTGCTTTAGCAGTCATTCAAAAAAACAATAGTGAGAGTATTAACGTTGCATCACAACAAGAATATCTAAATGTATTACTGGCTTTGGGATCGTACCAGCAAGCTTTAAAATTGATTGATAAAAACCCTGAACTCGATCTAACGCATACGCTAAGAAGACAGGCACTGTTGGGACAATTTTCTGAATCCATTAAAAATGCGATTAAGAATCAAAAACATTTAGCCTATCAAGGACAAGCAGATTCCCAAAGCTATGCACATCTCGATCAAATTTTAGAAAATGCTTCAGTTTTCGAGTCTGAGCTTAAACAGGATCCAAATATGTATCGTCGTTTTCGATATGAATACATTTATGGGCTGAGTTATCGGAGCCGTCATCGAGACGTATTGGCAGTAAATGATAATCTGGATTTACCGTTAACCGATATGCCTGCATACGTCAGGCATTCAATTGCAGATGCATACCTTGCAACGAAACAAGCTGCCAAAGCGGAGAAAGTTTATAAGTCGCTATTAACTGAAAAAAATTATGCGGATATGAATGTTTATACCTCTTTGTATTACGCACTGATTGAACAAGAGAAATATAAACAAGCCAATACTTTGATCAAAGACATTGATTCTAAAATGCCTACTTTCCAATACAGTCTGGCAAAAGGGGTTGATAAGCGTGTTCATCCTGAACGAAATGATTACGAAAATTTAAAAGCACTGTCGCTTGCCTATTCAAATCACTTGAATGATGCTGAAAATCTTTTAACTCGAAATATTGAACGTGCCCCGAACAATGAGGAAGTGATCAATAACCTCGTGCGCATTCAACGTTGGCGCGAAAAGCCTCAGCAGGCTGAACAGACATTAAACCGTTTAAATGGTATAGAGCCAAGATCCAAAAGTACGTCCATTAACCAAATGCAAAATCAACAAGCACTCGGTGATATTTCAGCTTGGCGTAATCAGACAATGCATTTAAGTCAACGCTATCCTACTGATACCAGTGTCATTAAAAGCCATAAAGAACTTGCAGATCGGGAACGTTTTTCTATTTCACATGATTCGCGTTTTTCAGAGAGTAAAGCCGATCAAAATCAGGTTTTAGAAACGTTGAAAGGGACAAAAGATGTTGAATCAACGACCCGTTTGAATTCGCCTTGGATGCATGATAACTATCGCGTTTTTACCCAGTATAAACACAGGATGGGCGATTATCGCGAAGGAAAAATCAGAGATGAACGTTTAGGTTTGGGTGGAGAGTGGGATTCGAAACAAAAGTCTATGTCGGTGATGTTGTCACAAGATTTAGATGGTGATGATTTGGGTTTCGATGCGAATTGGAATCATCGACTGGACGATCACTGGCGATATAACTTAGGTTTTTCAACTCAAGCAGACATCCCTTTACAAGCACTTAAACTGAATGAGGATGCACAGTCCTATACGGCGGGTTTATCTTGGCAAGCCAATGAATCAAAACAAGCTTCTTTACAGTATCAGGCAACAGATATTAGTGATGGAAATTTAAGACAAGAGTTAAGTGCACGATATCAGCAAAATATTTTTATGCAACCACATCATAAAACTCAGCTCGGATTATCCAGTTATTTAGGTCGCAATCGCTTAGACCAAACAGCTTATTTCAGCCCGAAAGAAAGTATCAGTGGTGCTATTGATTTTAATCACGATTGGTTGACTTGGCGTAAATATGAACAATCATTCACTCAACAATTTTCATTAACCACTGGATTCTATAAACAAACTGATTTTGATGCAGAGCCTGTGGTGGATATTCGTTATGGTCACCAGTGGCAACTCACGCGAACGTGGGGGCTTCAATACGGTGTTGGCTGGGGTATGCATCCCTACGATGGAGAGAAAGAAAAAAAATGGTATGGCCAGTTAGGTTTTGAAGGTAAATTCTGATGAAAAAAATAATAAAACTCAGCTCAATGGCTATAGCACTCGGGTTGTTTCATTCACCAAGTTTTGCGCAAATACAGTCTACCCAAAAATCTGATGATAGTAGTTTTATCGGTCTCACTTTTCATGATGTTCGTGATGACGTATTGAAACAGGGGGATAAAGATGTTTATGCCGTCAGTACACGAAATTTAGTACAGTTTTTTGAATGGATTAAACAATCTCAATGGCATCCGATCAGTTTGCGTGAGATCGCTGAAGCAAAGAAAAATGGTACAGCTTTGCCGGAAAATGCTGTGGTGATTAGTTTTGATGATGGTGCGCTGAGTGGCTATACCCATGTCTATCCTTTAGTTAAGCAGTACAACATTCCTGTTGTTTTTGCAATTGTGACCAGTTGGACCAATGGGAATACGCAAGCTGCTTATGAAGCGTATGGAAAAGGCAATTTAATGACTTGGGCACAAATGCGTGAGATGAAAAAGTCAGGTTTAGTTGAATTTGCCAGCCATTCTGATGATATGCACAAAGGTATATTGGCGAATCCACAAGGCAATCAGCAACCAGCTGCCTTAACACACCAATATTTTCCACATCTGAAACGCTATGAAACGGATGCTGAATATCAACAGCGCCTTTATCAGGATCTTAAAAAATCGAAAAATGTACTGAGTCAAGAGCTTGGAATTGATGCCTTGGCGATCATCTGGCCTTATGGTGCGGTTAATCCTGAAACAACCAAAATTGCGGCACAAGCAGGTTTTCCTTTGTCATTTAGTTTAGGTGTAGATACACCAAATAAAAAGAGTGATGCCATTTATCAGCGTGGATTGGTAATGAATAATCCAACGTCTGAGGATTTACATCAACAAATGACCGAGTTTGTAAAAACTCAACAATTTGAAAATTACAATCCAATTCGAGCTTTGACTGTTGATTTAAAACAATTCAAATCCGAAAACGTGGAGCAAGGTAATCAAATACTAGGCTTAGCACTAAATCAGGTTAGTGCTTTATCGACCAATATGATGATTCTGAAAGTGCTTAATGATGAGAACAAAGATGGTGTTTATGATCAGGCTTATTTTCCAACCACGCAGTTAAAATTAAACCAAGATGTGTTGAATCGGGTCGCTTGGCAGGCGAGAACGCGAGTATTCAATCGTGTAACTGCTCAACTACCGATTTATCCAGATCCAAGCAAGCCTTTATTGGTTGTCGATTTAGCGGAGGATTTGGTTAAAAATAATAAAGGTATCGATGGCATTATGCTGAATGCGGAAAATCGTTTGGCATGTGTTTTCCAAAACAAAGCAGTATTAGAAAGCAACTGTCAGTCGGATCTCAATGCTGTAACTGATTTAAGTGATGCTATTCAAAAGCGAATTTCTCCGTATTTAAATAGTAGTAATAGTCAAAAATTCTATTTACAGCTTAGCTACCCAGATACAGAGAGCCAATCACTTAAGTCAGTGGTTCATGCCTTAAACCATGATTTTTCATTAATCAATTTTGAAATAAACAGTTTAGAAAACCCTAAACGTTTAAAATCATTTATCGAACAATTAAAGAATTTCAGTGCTTTAGAGAAAACCAAACTGATGGTAACTCTTAATAATGACAACATTAAGAGTCAAAAAGAATGGCAACTCTTAAGTGAGCAATTACAACGCTTACAACGAGCAGGTATTCAAAAACTCGCTCTCTCTCACTATGATTTTGACAATGCTCAACAGGTTCATCGACATTTATATACACCGCTCAGCTTAAATCCGGGTGCATTATTGTATCGAGACCCATTTCAAATTGACTCAAAGCAAGGGGTTAAGAAATGAGTATTATTGATTTTATATTTTCATTTTCATTCCTATATCCACTGGTGATGGCATGGACATGGATGATCGGTGGAGTTTGGTTTTTCTTTAAATATGAGTTTAAAGAAAGAGCCTTGCCAGAGCCGAGTGAGGAAGGGGCAAGTATTATTATTCCTTGCTTCAATGAAGATGAGCAAGTCAGAGAAACTATTCGTTATGCCTTGCAGACTCAATATCCTAACTTTGAGGTGATTGCTGTTAATGACGGTAGTTCGGATCAGACTGGAGCTATTTTAGATGAAATGGTGAAAGAGCATGAACAATTACGTGTCATACATCTTGCCAATAATCAGGGTAAAGCTTATGCATTACGTTCAGGTGCAATGCTCAGCCGTTATGAATATCTGATTTGTATTGATGGTGATGCCTTATTACATCCGCATGCCGTGTTATGGATGATGCACCATTTGCTGAATTTTGGTCATGTGGGTGCAGTGACAGGTAATCCAAGAATTCTAAATCGTTCGAGTATTCTAGGTAAATTACAAGTTGGCGAGTTTTCTTCGATTATTGGGCTGATCAAACGTGCACAACGAACCTATGGTCGTATCTTTACCGTATCAGGTGTCATCGCAGGTTTTCGTAAAACAGCTTTGGAGCGTGTAGGATTTTGGTCTCCTGATAAAATTACTGAAGATATTGATATCTCTTGGAAAATCCAGATTGATAACTGGAAAATTCACTATGTGCCAAATGCACTTTGCTACATCTACATGCCAGAAACTTTTTCAGGACTGTGGAAGCAAAGGGTTCGCTGGGCACAGGGCGGTGTAGAAGTCCTCAAAACCTACCTACCTAAAATGTTCAGTTTTAAAATGATAGGGATGTGGCCAGTTGCAATTGAATGCATGCTGAGTGTGATCTGGTCTTATCTGATTCTACTGATTGTATTTTTATTCCTGACCGGTTTGTTTATCGACTATCCAGCCTCATGGCAAATTAAATCATTAATGCCGCAATGGTACGGCGTGATTTTGGCCATTACTTGTCTTATTCAGTTTTTCATTAGTCTTTGGATTGATAAGCGCTATGACGATGGACGTTTTTTTAGAAATTATTTTTGGGTGATTTGGTATCCGATTTTTTTCTGGGTGCTTTCAGTGATGACGACTGTGGTTGCTGTTCCTAAAGCACTTTTTAATCGAAATAAACGAGCGAGATGGGTAAGTCCGGATCGCGGGTTTAAAGGAGAATAACAAATGAATGAAATGAAACCGAAATATGGTTTATCTCAGGATAGAGATTTAGATTTACCTCAATATATCGATCAGTCGAAATTTGTGAAAAATAAGCAAGGTCATTATTTACTGCAATTTACGGGTTGGGCATTTTGGAGCTTTCTGTTTGTTCCATTGTTAACTTTAATATTATGGTTATATCAAGGTAATTTAATTAGAAATTATATCTTCGCAGAAGAGTTTGATATTCAATTACATAATATTATGTGGTTAGCTGTTCTGGTTGTATGTTTTGGTGCCACATTATTGTTGTGGGCAAGCTTCAATTGGATCAGATTTAGAAAACAACATGTGATAAAAGCGGTAATTAACGTGAATAATGCGATGTTGGCGAAATATCTCACCATCAGTCCACGCGAACTTGAAGATATGAAAACTTCAAAACGTATAGTACTTCACTATGACGAAAATGGTGAACTATATGACTATCAAATGAATCGTAAATATTACTTTTAAGTCAAAAGTAATTTGAAATTCTTCAAATATCCAAAAAGAAGTAATAAAGAAGGAGCAAATTTGCTCCTTTTTTTAAGTGATAATGTTATTGAACACTAGCTAGATAGGGTTAAAAGCTACCCCATAATTCTAAGACTACTCGTCATAGGTATGCACGATAATATCGACTAAATGTTCAATCCCTTCCATACTTTGAATCGCTTCTTCTGTAATTTTTACCACAGGCCACGTAATCAGTTTGCAATTACTACTTTGCAGTGCTGGATAATAAGTATCAGACTTTAAAAATACTTTTCGTTCAGACGCTGAGTTCGGCATGAGTTGACGGCGCAACCACACATCACTGACTTGAGATTCTAAATAACGAATCGCCAGCAAAGATTTCACCCGATGGTTAAATAAACGTCTATTCTTCACTAAAAGCGGATGTGAAATTAAGCGTTGAATCCCTTTTTCTGTGTGAGGCAAAATAAAGTAGGGTCGAATTTGAAATACTTTAACAAATGTAGCTCGTTGACAGATCTGATCTAAATGCGTTACAGACAGTTGATTTGCACCAATGATCGCCACGCGTAAACCTGAAAAATCAGTTTGCTTGATTTCAGAAGCAGAGATCAACTTCCCTTTAAATTTCTGAAAGTGCTCTGGTGAATTTTCAAAAAAAACGTCCTTGTTTTTCATTTTTTCCTTATTCATATAGATACCTAATTATTGTTTTAGCTAACGGCTTTTGGTTCTGCAGTTAATTCATATATCCAAGTTGGGACTTTAGGTAAAGATTTTTCTGGGATCTTATCAGTCACTTTTACCATCGCATCGATAGGCATATGGAACCATTTTTTATTGCGATCTACTACGTTCTTACCATGGAATTGAATGATTTGGAACCATGGATTACGACGACCTTCGACTGTACGACCTCCAATACGAGAAAACTTATTCATTGCTGCATAAAGTTTCTCTTCAGGTAATCCTAGCTTAATGACATTATCTCGCATCTTATTGATTAACGGTAAGTAAGCCAAAATACCTAACAGCATACGTGGATCTACAGCACGGGCAGCCATCTGTGCAAGCTCGATCATGGTCTTGTTGACGCCCTGTGCTTCCATCACACTAAAGCCAACACCTAAATGACGTGCTTCATCTCCGTTGATGAGTTCGAAGGCTTGGTGGCATACAGGGTCATCAACTGTATCCAGTAGGAACGTACACAGTGCGCCATCGAGTGCAACTTCAAGCATTGGAATCACCGCACCCAAAATATAAAACGGCATGTCATCTGCATAGGTGTCTAACCATTCGATGATTAATCGTAAGTTTTTATTGGGTTTTGGAATATCACCATCCAGCATGCCCCAGCGTTTCATCAGTGCCATTTCAGCATTGGCATGACGTTGTTCTTCAGCATGGAAAATCGCATACATTTCACGAAGCGTGTCTGTTGGTGCTTTTTTAGACATGGCTGAAAATGCACGAGCTCCGACATGCTCAATCCACATCAAATCTGCCATAAAGTCTTTTAATTTTGGCCATTGTTCAGCAGTAATTAACTCACGACCTGGTGCATCCCAGTCAATGTCAGAGAGTGTCCATTGTGTGTTTTTAACTTTTTCAAGCATTTTATCAAGATCGATTGAAGCCATGATCATTCCATCATATTTTTTTAATGCTTCAATTTTACTATTCCATCATGTGACAAAGTTTGCATAAAATATAAATGTGAACTGATTATTTATGCCATATAGATAAAGTCATGATTTCAATAATGAAAATAAAAGGCATCATGCGATTATTTTTTATAGGGTGTCATTTGGGGACAAACAGCTGTCATTTGAAAATAAAAATTGTCTAACAATAATGATGTAGCATTTAAAATGGTATCAGTGACTGATTGAAAATGGTTTTTTTATGAGCGTAAATTGAGGTATGAGGAACTTCTAAGTAGGCGATATTCATGAATTTAAATGAACTTGAGAGCGGTTTGTTTTCTCAAGTTCATATATCGTTAAGGATTTGAATTGTCATGATTGAATGGATCATTTGAAAGTGGGTTCGAAATTTCTGGTGTAACAGTAATTAAACGCAGGTATTCTAAGTCACGTACATTCTTTTGTACTGCGACAGCACCAAATAAACTGAGTAGAAAGGCCATCATATAAAAGCCTTTTTCACTGAGTAATAATGTGGCATTAAATAAACCAATGCCTAAAAGCGCTATACAAATCGCCAGCGAAGCCCAACAGAGTGCTAAATAAATCGGGGTGACATTTAGTCCTTCTAATTTATCTCGAACCACTTTTTGCAATGAAACAGCAGAAAACAAACCATATAAAATAATGACTAAATAATAGCCTTTTTCATTTAATGCCATTTGCGCATTGAATAGGCCAACACAGTACGCTGCGAGTCCAGCAATGAGTGCGACCCAACTGACTGCAATGAACGCTGAAGAGGGTTCGTTAATGTATTGCTGCATATTTTTCTCTGTATTCTTTATTATCATGCTTATTTTTATAGTTTATTTTGTACAGAAAAGCTATTAAAAGGAATTTTTAAAACTTCGATCTAATCATTTATTTTAATGATTTCAATGGAATATGGGTCATTAAAAAGCCTAATAACATTAGGCTTTAAAGTTTAATGAATGTTTATTGTACCCATTAGTGACTTTGATTTTTGATTTGCATCAATAAGTCAAAGTTGTATTTACGTTTTTCCGTGTCGTAAATATCACAAGTAAAAATAAACTCATCGACATCATAAGGTACAAGCAGTTGTTCTAAACTTTGCTTGATCGTTTCAGGCGAACCGATTTGAGCCATAGCGTAGAAATTATCCACTGATATTTTTTCAGCAGGTGACCACAACGCATTCATATCTTGAACTGGCGCTTTAAGTTTGAGGCTTTGTCCGCGCATGAGACCCAATACACGTTGATATGCACTGGTCGCTAAATACGCTGCTTCCTCATCAGAATCTGCAATAACAGTCGGAACACCCATCGATACATAAGGTTGATCTAAATATTCAGATGGCTCAAAGTTCTCGCGGTACAGTTGAATCGCTTGCCCTAACATTCGCGGTGCAAAATGCGATGCAAATGAATAAGGTAATCCCAATTTTGCTGCAAGCTGAGCGCTGAATAGACTGGATCCAAGTAACCAGACTGGAACGTGAGTACCTTGACCAGGAGTGGCTGTAATTCTTTGATTCGGTTGAGCATCATCAAAATAGCTCAGAATTTCTAAAACATCTCTAGGAAATTGATCTTCAGTTTCTTGATGTCCACGGCGTAAAGCACGCATGGTATGTTGATCCGTGCCTGGCGCTCGACCCAGTCCAAGTTCAACGCGATTTGGATACAGCGTTGCAAGCGTACCAAACTGTTCAGCAACGACTAATGGAGCATGGTTAGGCAGCATAATGCCACCTGATCCCACTTTGATAGATTGCGTATTCGCTAGAATATAACCCAATAAAACCGCCGTTGCTGAGCTGGCAATCCCATCCATGTTGTGATGTTCAGCCAACCACAAACGGTCATAGCCTAATTTTTCAATATGTTGAGCCAGATCTAAAGCATGCTTAAGTGAAAACTCGACACTTTTGTCATCTCTGACAGGCGCGAGTTCTAATACTGAGAATTTAATATCTTTTAAAGTGCGCATATAAATGCTCTTATTCAGAGGATGTTTAAATCATACGATTAGATGACGATTTTGTATATCGAATAAATACGATATATTGTGAATTTAAGTTATGCTCAATTCATCTTAATCTATGGAAATAGGGTTAATCATGCGCAGGTTTAAACTTTAACTTGAAGTTATAAACTAAAAAAAGCACCCGAAGGTGCTTAAATATGATTATCGCTAAGAGATTAAACAGAAGTACGCTTAGCGTTTCCCATTTTTGTACCAACCTAAATGACGACCATTGTCCCCACGGTTGCTCCGATAATCACGATCATTGTAGCGATAGTTATTGGTGCGATAGCCACCACGATCACTGCGGTCATAACGGTTGTTATAGCGATTATCTCGGTTATCGTCACGATCATCATAGCGGCGGTCTTCTGACACTTTTTTACCTAGTACAGAACCACCTGCAGAACCCACAGCGGCACCGGCATATCCGCCATTCGTGCCACCCATGTTTTTACCGACGGTATAGCCACCTACACCACCTAGAGCCGCACCAATGGCTGCACCATTACGATCTTTCTTACTTGCAGAAGCAGCGGCACCGCCCGCACCACCCAGTGCAGAACCGATCATTGCACCTGTTGAACCACCCATTTGTTGACCAATTGCAGCACCAACGACACCACCGAGTGCTGAGCTGAGCGCAACACGAGTATTGCTATTCGCCTGAGCTGTAGACATTGTCACCACTGAAGTTACGATGACAGCACCAAAGAGTAATTTATTGATTTTCATTTTTGACTCCTTACGAAGCGCGTTGTTTAACTGTTAAATTGAATATAGGGATAAAGCGGAAATACAGCATGAAGGCATCGTTTTTGAATTGTATTTTTTTCTTCGTAATTTCTTCATATTTTCTTGTTCATATTTTCTTGGTTGTTCTATGTGATTTGAATAGTCATTCAATTTTGCAAATTTTTTAACTTCAGTTTGAAATGCTGAACTTCTGTACTGAAATTGACGTGAGAAAACTAGGGCGTGTTGACATTTGCTGTTCAAAAAATATTTTCACATCAATTAAAAATCATTATAACAACGGCTGAATCATGATTAAATAAAGTGTATGGATTTTGGAGCTAGAATGGGTTATTCAAAAATAAGTTTATTTTTATAACTACATTCTTCTCACCACGCTGTTGTTGAGTTTGATCAATTCAGGGCAATCTCACCTTAGATCTTATATTGTTTATTTATTTGTCATGCGATCTTGATTTCAATAAAGTTGAATACTACAGGATATAAAAAAGCACCCGAAGGTGCTTGATTGACATCACATTTGAATTAATGACGACGATTACGTTTTTTCTTCCATTTGCGATCTTGGCGTGAATCAGCTGCTTTGTCTTTAGAAATCTTGTTACCAAGCGCAGCACCACCCGCAGCACCTAGAGCAGAACCGATGTAACCACCGTTTGAACCGCCCATGTTTTTACCTACGGTATAACCTGCACCACCACCAAGGGCACCACCGATTGCAGATTCAGTACGGTTACGCTTATTACTTGCAACTGCAGCACCACCAGCACCACCTAGAGCGGCACCAATGGTCGCACCTGTATTACCACCCATGTTTTTCCCTAGAGCTGTACCTGCAACACTGCCTAATGCACTTGCTGCAGCTACACGAGCTGTACTGTCTGCATAAGTGTTCGCAGCCATTAAAGATGAAGCTGCTAATGTTGCACTGATTAAAATAGCATTCAATTTCATGGTTCACTCCATGTCCAAGATCTGGACTTCATTCATATTTATTTCGATGAAGCAAATTTAACAAAAAGTTCAGCTCAAAATGTGTAGATGCAAAGCCAGAGTTTTACAGTTTGGTAGCGCATTGTTGTGTTTATATTACAACTGAATATTTTCTAGGCTGAAAATAGCGCAATAAGAACAAATTATGGAGAGACGACTATTTCCCCAAAGTCGAATACACATCTTAAATTCCCAATTTAAAGTCATCACTGTTGGTAAATACTTTAGAAAATGACATATATATGTCTTTTGGGGCTTAGACTCGTTAAACTATTGCTAATTTAGAATTCGCTTGATCTGACTTATTTTAAAGTCAGATCGAGTCTTAGCTTGAGATCTTATTTAAAATGAAAGAATCGTTACGTTTACGATTAGACCAACTTTGTGATCGTCATGAAGAATTAGAAGCGTTACTGGCTGATGTAGAAGTAATTTCGGACAATAAACGGTTTCGTAACTTGTCACGTGAGCATAGTGACTTAAGTGAAATCACCTCAGTATGGAAAAAATACACTCAAGCAGAACAAGATATTGAAACTGCTGAAGCCATGCTTTCAGATCCTGATTTTAAAGAAATGGCGCAAGAAGAAATTAAAGACAATAAGGCTTTAATCGAAGCGCTTGAGGCTGATTTAAACATCTTGATGATTCCTAAAGATCCTAACGATGCCAATTCAGCTTATTTAGAAGTGCGTGCGGGAACAGGCGGTGATGAAGCTGCCATTTTCTCGGGTGACTTGTATCGCATGTACAGTAAATATGCTGAATCGCAAGGTTGGCGTATTGAAGTGCTTTCTGAAAATGAAGGTGAACATGGCGGTTATAAAGAAGTGATTTGCTTAGTCAGTGGGGAAGGTGTTTATGGTCGCTTGAAGTTTGAAAGTGGTGCGCACCGTGTTCAACGCGTGCCTGCAACTGAATCTCAAGGTCGCGTACATACTTCAGCATGTACAGTGGCGATCTTACCTGAAGTTGATGTAGATACCACAGTTGATATTAATCCTTCAGATTTACGTATTGACACTTATCGCGCATCTGGTGCAGGTGGTCAGCATATTAACAAAACAGATTCGGCGGTTCGTATTACCCATTTACCGACAGGTACAGTGGTTGAATGTCAAGATGAGCGTTCACAGCATAAGAACAAAGCTAAGGCTCTGGCTTTATTGGCATCTCGTTTGGAAAATGCAAAACGTGCAGCTGCCGATGCGGCAACATCTGAAATGCGTCGTGACTTGGTGGGTTCGGGTGATCGTTCGGAACGTATTCGTACTTATAATTATCCTCAAGGTCGTATGACCGATCACCGTATCAACTTAACTTTGTATAAGTTGGATGCAGTAATGGAAGGTGATTTAACTGAACTCTTGGACAGCTTACATCGTGAATATCAAGCAGATCAGTTGGCAATGCTCGCTCAGCAGAATGGTGGTTAAGTGAATATTGCACAGGCATTGGCTTTACGTGGTGAAGCGGAAAGTTATGAACGCCAAGAAAATGCTTGGTTACTTGAACACATCACCAAAATTGATTCTTTTGACCTCACTATGAAAAAGGATCAAGAATTAACAGCTGAACAAGAACAGAACTATGTTGATTCACTCAAACGTATTGAAGCAGGTGAGCCTTTAGCCTATGTGACGGGTTCGCAGCCATTTTGGACACTGGATTTAAAAGTAACGAAAGATACTTTGGTGCCACGTCCTGATACTGAAATCTTGGTTGAAACGGTACTACATTTGGACTTACCTGAGGATGCACGTGTTGTGGATTTAGGGACTGGTACGGGTGCAATTGCATTATCACTTGCCAGTGAACGCCCTGATTGGGATGTAACCGCAACTGATATTTATGCGCCGACACTTGAAGTGGCGCAATACAATGCAGAACAGCATGATTTAAACCATGTAAAATTTGCCTTAGGTAGTTGGTATAAAGCATTAAAACCCAATCAGTTTTTTGATGTGATTGTTTCAAATCCACCGTACATTGATGCGGATGATAAGCATATGCCAAAGTTAGCCACTGAGCCACGTCGTGCTTTGGTTGCTGATAAACATGGAATGGCAGATATTGAGCTGATTATCCAACATGGTAAAAAGCAATTAACTGCGAAAGGTTGGATTGCACTTGAACATGGTTATGATCAAGGAGAAGCGGTTCAACAGGTCTTTAAAAAGTATGGATTTAAGAAAATTCGTACAGTCAAAGACTATGGTGGTAATGATCGTGTGACTTTAGGTCAATGGCCGAATTAAACCACGATTTTCAAATAAAAAAGCGACTTAAATAGTCGCTTTTTTATGAGTTATGTTGAATAGATGAGTATATGAAATTACATCGGATAATCTATTAGACATTCTGAAACTTCAACTTGATCTAAAGCATTGGTTTCAAGTGCTAAGCAGAGTGCAACGACTTTAGCCGTATCGTGAAGATTGTCTTGATTGAGTGCATCACCAGATTGAATGGCTTGAATATTTTCAGGGCTAATATCTAGAGCATGTGCAAACTCTAAAGCATCATGGTCAATAAAAAAGGCAGAAATTGCATTTTGAAGTTGCAACTCAGATGCATTCAAAATAGCTTGATTCAGTAATTCATCTGCTTCTACATTTGCAAGTGATGAAGATGATGGCGAAGTTAAGGCGTGAGTAACGTGTTGAACGAGATGCTGTTCAAGTACATCAGAGATTTTAAGCATGTTTAGACCTTTAACGGATTAAACGAGGGAGAGGATGTAGGTTGCATCATATGCAAAATTTGAGTGAAAAATAATCTATTTAATCTGGTGATGCAATCTTATTCAGATGAATGTAAATGTATTATTTGATGTTTAATTGAACAATTTTTAAATAATGTTTTTTAAAATAAAATAGTTAAATGAAATTGAAGCTAAGTGACTGTTCAGTCTAATGTTCTTGTAAGTTTCGATAAGCCCCTGGACTGACACCAGTCCATTTTTTAAAGGCACGGTGAAACGCACTTGGATCATGAAAATCCAGTTCATCACTGATCTGTTGCAGGGAAAGATCAGTTTGTGTGAGTAATTCAATGGCAATATCTCGGCGTATTTCATTCTTGAGTTGTTGGTAACTCATTGCTTCAGCTTTTAAACGTCGTTGGAATGTGGCTTCAGAAAAGTTGAGTTGTTTGGCTAAATCATGAATTTCAAGCCATTCTGAAGGTGGATTATTGATAAGCTGTTTGCGAATAATGGTGCTGATTGCATTGGGGTTTTTATATCGAACCAATAGATTATAAGGCGTTTGCTTTATAAAGTTTGACCAAGATTGATGATCTTGCTTAATTGAAATATTGAGATAATTTGCATCAAACTGAATGTAATTTTCATCACATTGATATTTAATTTGCTCGCAAAATCTAAACTTATAATCTCGATCATCTAAAGGCATTGGGCATTTCAATTGAATTTGATTAATAATGACTCTTTGACCAGAGAGCCAACACATTAAGCTATGGATCAGCATGATGTAAGTGGCATAGCTAAACATAGGTTTTATGGTTTTAACATCCTTGATCACAATGTATGCATAATTTTCCTGCACTAATAACTGACTTTGAAAATCGTCGAGAATGCTATTAAAAAATTGTGTGATGTGCTGTGTTGCTCTACGCAAATTCTCACTATGAATCAGCATTTGAGAAAGCAGTTTAAAACTACCTCGTCGCATCGGGTGATGATCCATGCCAAAAAATTCATCATTCAGTTGATTGGCAAGTTCTATCCATAATCGTCCAAAAGAGTCGATCGACACACGTGATTTGGGAGCATCTAATAATTCAAGTGGAATTCCAACTTTCTGCAAAATCATATAGATATCACAATCCGCATTTTTAACCGCAGAGATGACTTCGTTCACTAAGCTGATCGAGATGGTGCCTTTGTGTAATTCAATTGATTGATTATTTTGCTTAAAATCCATTATGTTGTTCTACGTTTAGAATTGTCCAAATGCATCAAACAGGATGCAACTTTTGGAAATTGTACTCAAGCTTGACTATGTTTACTCTGCGTCTTAAGTCGAGTGTAGATTAAAGTGAACAGTGTTGATCTATGCGATCTTTAAAACATAATGATCACATACAAACAAAATGCTCAAAAAATACTGAAATGCAAGGATAAAAAATGAAGATTCAAGGAAAAGTTTTTGTAGTGACTGGCGGTGCTTCTGGCTTAGGCGCGGCAACAGCGACGCACTTGGTTGGTCAAGGTGCGAAAGTGATTATGGTGGATATGAACCAAGAGCTTGGCAAGGAAATGCAAAAGCGTTTGGGTGAACATGCTCACTTTATTCAATTAGATGTCACCGATGAAAACGCAGTAGAAAGTTTCTTCAAGCAGGTTGAGCAAGACTATGGCCAGTTAAATGGTTTAATCAACTGTGCAGGCATTGGCCCTTCGGCAAAAGTGCTCGGACGTGATGGTATCCATGAATTGGCATTGTTCCAAAAAGTACTCAATATCAATGTGACGGGTACATTTAATATGCTACGTTTTGCCGCACAATTGATTGCGAAATATGAGTTGCAAGTCGGTGAGGAAGAGCGAGGAGTGATTGTAAATACAGCTTCTGTTGCTGCATTTGACGGTCAGATTGGTCAGTCTGCATATTCGGCTTCCAAAGGTGCCGTTGTAGCCATGACCTTACCTTTAGCGCGTGAATTAGCACGTGAAAAAATTCGTGTGATGACGATTGCACCGGGCATTATGGAAACACCCATGTTGAAAGGGATGCCTCAAAATGTTCAGGATTCTTTAGGGCAAATGGTACCGTTTCCGCCACGTTTAGCGCGTCCTGAAGAGTTTGCACATTTGGTGGGGCATATTTGTGAAAATGCTTATCTAAATGGTGAGGTGATACGTTTGGATGGCGCAATTCGAATGGCTGCAAAGTAAAAAAATTAACTTTCATTGCGTCGGTGTCTGTACTTTATTAGTTAGATTACACCCTATTTTAATTGTTACTTTTGTTTCGGCAAAAGTAACCAAAACCATTGTCATTTGCAAAACTCGTTAAATATTTTTTACCAAACTAAAAAATCGCAGAAACTTTAGAGTCGAACTGCATCAGTCTCGAACAGTTGCAAATGACTTTTCCGCGTATCAAATACTGTATTAAAAATATAACTCTATTGAAAATAACCTGACCCTGAGAAGGAAACTCAAATGATTTTAAATGATGAACAAAAAATGGTTCAGGACATGATGCGCAATTATTCACAGGCAAAGTTAAAGCCTACTGCGCCAGAGCGAGATAAATCGCATCGTTTCCCACATGACGAATTAAAAGAATTAGGCGAGTTGGGTGCTTTGGGCATGACTGTGCCTGTAGAGTGGAACGGTGCAGGTTTAGATTATATTTCTCTGGTTTTAGCACTGGAAGAAATCGCTGCAGGTGATGGTGCAATTTCAACCATTGTCAGTGTTCAGAACTCATTGCCTTGTGGCATCACTTTAAAATATGGCTCAGAAGCGCAAAAAGAAAAATATTTGAAGAAATTGGCAACAGGCGAGTGGCTAGGCTGTTTTTGTTTGACTGAGCCTCAAGCGGGTTCAGATGCAGGTGCATTACAGTGTACTGCGCGTAGAGAGGGTGATCATTGGGTATTAAATGGAACCAAGCAATTTATTACCACAATTATTTAACGGGTGATACCGTTAAATTGAATGAGTTAGGTAGAGTGGATTTTGTGGGGCGTGTAGACGATGTCATTACAACGTCAGGCTATCGTATAGGTCCTTTTGATGTTTAGAGCACTTTACTGGAGTGTAATGAGGTGTTGGAGTCTGCTGTGATTGGTAAGCCTGACCCTGAGCGTACCGAAATTGTGAAGGCTTTTGTGGTGCTAAAACCTCAATTTAAACCTGATCAAGCTTTGGCAGATAAGCTTCAATCTTATGTAAAAACGCAGTTATCTAAACATGCCTATCCGAAAGAAGTGAAGTTTGTCGATGCTTTGCCTAGAACGTCGAGTGGTAAAATTCAGGGGAATTTGTTGAAACAACAAGAGATTGCTAAGATGGAAGGCATACAAAAAGTGAGCTAGATGAATTCAATGATCATCCTATTATAAACTTTGCAGTTTTACTTTGATGATAATTTTACAACCATTAAGTTTTCTGTTTGCACTCGTCAATACCATTAATGATATAAACATTTTCAATAACCCATTTATTTATATCATCATAGGTAAATTTATAACCTGAAGCGGAGTATTCGGTATTTTGGGTTGGATATAAAATGGATAAACGATTAGACCTCTTGCGAAAGTAAAAACTATCCCCATATAAATGTCATGAGATATCAGAAATTAAACCATTTTTCAGATTCTGAATTCAAACGCTTGGTTGGCGTACCTCGGCAAGTTTTTACTGAAATGGTCGAGGTTTTAGCAAAAGCAGAATCACTTAAAAAGAAATCAGGGCGTCCTCATACATTAGCGCTTGAGGATCAATTGTTGTTAACGCTCAATTACTTAAGAAACTACAACACTCAGCTAGAATTGGCGGCGCATTATCATATTGCTGAGAGTAACGTGAATCGAACCATAAAAAAGGTTGAGGATGCGTTGATGAAATCAAGGCGTTTTACGCTTCCAAAACGATCTATCACCACAGCAGATGAACACTTTAATTGGGTTATTATTGATGCAACAGAATGTTCAATAGAACGTCCCCAAAAAAAATCAGAGTAAGTTTTACAGTGGTAAAAAGAAGAAACATACGCTCAAAGCGCAAGTGATCTATCATCCAAAGAGC
>NZ_JCAKMZ010000031.1:0-41017 GCF_059515865.1 Acinetobacter sp. CY73
TTTATAAGATTTGGCTATGATTCATTTATCAAATAAACATTTACTCCTTTGGAGACGTTAGCAATGTTAGATCAAAATACTTCAGCACAACTCAAAACACTTCTTGAACGCCTTGAAAGCCCAATTGAAATCGTGGCAACCTTAAATGGCACAGATAAATCAAATCAAATTAAAGAACTGGTTGAAGAAGTGGCGGCATTGTCTGCACTGGTGACTGCGCGTTTTGACGGAACTAACAGCCGTGCACCAAGTTTCGGAATTGCAAAAGTAGGTGAACAACCACGTGTATTCTTTGCGGGTCTTCCAATGGGTCATGAGTTCACCTCTTTGATCTTGGCCTTGCTACAAGTTTCTGGTTATGCACCGAAAGTTTCTGATGAAGTGTTGGCTCAAATTAAAGACTTAGGCATTAAATCAAACTTTGATGTGTTTGTATCACTCAGCTGCCATAACTGTCCTGACGTGGTTCAAGCCTTGAACTTAATCGCGATCAACAACCCAGGCACTACAGCTACCATGATTGATGGTGCATTCTTCCAAGACGAAGTCGAAGAACGTAAAATCATGGCCGTTCCAATGTTGTTCCAAGATGGCGCACACATCGGTCAAGGGCGTATGACTTTGGAAGAAATCATTGCCAAGTTAGACACCAACGCTGCTGCGAAAGATGCGGAGAAGCTCAATGCCAAAGAAGCCTTTGATGTATTGGTGATTGGGGGTGGTCCTGCGGGCAATACCGCAGCCATCTATGCGGCTCGTAAAGGCATTCGTACTGGGATCGTGGCTGAGCGCATGGGCGGTCAAGTGATGGATACCATGGACATTGAGAACTTCACGTCAGTTCAAAAGACTCAAGGTCCTAAGTTTGCAGCTGAAATGGAAGCACATGTCCGTGAGTATGGTGTCGACATCATGAATCTACAACGAGTGAAATCGATTGTGGGTGCAGACCAAACCACTTACGGTAATGTTGAAGTGACTTTGGAAAATGGTGCAAAACTTGAATCGAAAACCGTGATCCTGTCTACAGGTGCGCGTTGGAGAGAGATGAATGTACCGGGTGAAGCTGAATACCGTACCCGTGGTGTGGCGTACTGCCCACACTGTGATGGTCCACTGTTTAAAGGCAAACGTGTTGCAGTGATCGGTGGGGGTAACTCGGGTGTAGAAGCGGCAATTGACCTTGCGGGTATTGTTGAGCATGTAACCTTGGTTGAGTTTGATACCAAACTACGTGCGGACCAAGTACTTCAAGACAAATTGAACAGCTTACCGAACACCACTGTGATCAAAAATGCCTTATCGACTGAAGTGGTCGGTGATGGCAAACAAGTCACAGCACTAAAATACAAAGACCGTACAACTGATGTTGAGCACACTGTAGAGCTTGCCGGGATCTTCGTTCAAATTGGTTTGTTGCCAAACACGGATTTCTTAAAAGACTCGAAGGTTGAGTTAAGCAATCGTGGTGAGATCATCATCAACGAGCGCAACGAAACCAATGTCAAAGGTGTGTTTGCTGCGGGTGACTGTACCACTGTGCCTTATAAGCAAATCATCATTGCAACGGGTGAAGGTGCAAAAGCGTCTCTGTCTGCTTTTGATTATATGATCCGTTCTGGGCAGTAATGCTTAAACTGCATGGTCAATATCCCAAGGATGTTGACCATGAAACAAATTAAAAAGTATCAGATCTATTTGATACGCTCATTTTACAGGAACTTCGGACGCTAACATCCAAGTTCCTTTTTTTATGCCTTAGAGTTTATTCTTGATTTGTAAATGTTTTACTAGCTCATTCACTTTGGCTTCTGCTTCTAAAATAGATTCAGCGAGCATATCGCCGCCATATTCTTGGTATTCAATTGCGATTTCGTGAAATTGCTGAATCCCGATAAAGTTGAAAGCGGTTTTAATCGAAGGCTCTACATGGTTTTGAAATGGAGCATCATCATCAAAGTCATGTCCACCTCGCGAAGATAAGATCACCATGACTTTGTTATTATTTAATAAGCCAATATAGGGTTGATTAAGTGCTTCATCAAAACGATAGGTGATATTGATACGAACAATATTATCGATATATGCCTTTAGATGCGCTGGCGGTCCAAAGTTATACATCGGTACGCCTACAACAATAATATCTGCCCAATGAAGTTCTTCAATCAATTCATCACTGAGTGCAAGATGCTGTTGTGCTTCAGTTTTAGATTTTGCATAACCAAACTGAGAGATGAGCCATTGTTCATCAATTAACTTAGGGGGATTCTTTCCTACATCACGATGCTTGATTACGCTATCAGCTGCTTTGGATAACCAAGTATTGACAAATAATTCGGTGAGTCTTCTTGTTTGAGATCCATGAGGAACTTGACCTGCAATGCCTGTACGTGGGCTTGCATCAATTCTTAAAATATTTGTCATATGCTTTTACTCGAATGAAAATTTCAGTTCAAGTATGGGATTCAGATCATCAGGTCACAAACGATTAAAATGTATGTTATAACTGAATTTGATTCATCTATAAAAATTAAAACCGCTATGCAAATCCAATATTCCCTTGAGCAATTACTGGCTTTTCAATATGTCGCGGAGCAATTAAGTTTTAAACAAGCTGCGGAGCGTTTACATTTAACACCGACAGCACTCAGTCATAGAATCAAGAAATTAGAGTTAGCTTTAGAGCTCAAATTATTTGAAAGAAGAACACGAAAAATTATTTTGACTGCTGAAGGGGAATTCTTACTTAAACATGTTCAAGCAGGTTTTGCACAGATTCAGCAAGCCATTGACCATCTTCAAACACATAAACAACGATTATTTACGATTACGACGATTCCAACTTATGCAACAGAATGGCTGATTCCCTATTTACCAGAGTTACAAAGGCTTTATCCTGAAGTGATGTTTAGAGTTCATGCCAGCTACGATGTGATGAATATGCATACTGGGCAATATGATCTTGCTATTCGGTATGGTATGGGGGGCTATCAAGATCTCAGATCAAACTTATTGGCGAAAGATGAATATATTGCAGTGAGTCATCCTTCCTTACTCAAAGAGCCAGTTCAATGGGATGCTGTGCCACTGATCCACTTTTCATGGGGAGATGAGTACTGTCCTAAACGTATAAATTGGCAAAAGTGGTATCAACAACAGGATCTACACATTGATTCGTCACAACAACAGGTTTTCTACAATGAAGAGGGTCACGCTATACGAGCAGTATTGGCAGGTCAAGGCGTTGCATTGTTGAGTAAAGTCGCAGTGGCACACTATCTTAAAAATGCAAGCTTAGTTCAGGTCTCTCCATTGGGGCTGGAAGCCTTAGATTATTATTTTGTGAGTCCGCTAAATGTAGATCAATTGACGCTAGACATTGAAGCATGGTGTAGAGAAAAATTGGTGAAAACCTTAGAGATATGAAGAGTTCATAATGATGCGAGTTGTTCATGCTAAATCTATTGCTAATGCATCAGTGTAAGCATGAAGGATTTTAGTTTAGGTTTCAGTTTACGTTTAAGTTGGTCATTATTTCTATTTTTAAAAAAATTAAGCCAATTGCATCTCAAATCATCTGTTTAATATAACTCTAAAATAAAGATAATGAGAGCATGGCTTGAATACTCCTGCAATTAAAATTACCCCGCGTGCTGTTGATTTTAACTTTGATCAATCTTCAATACATTGGATTCCTAATGATCCATTTTCATCGCACACTTATAATGCGATAAATTTGCTTTTACCGGCAGGTGAATTCTGGTTTTGCCGTGTGTTCAATAAAGCATTGAGTTCAATCACTGATCCAAAGTTAGCAGAAGACGTTCGTGCTTTTATTCGTCAAGAGGCCATTCATGCACGTGCCCATATTGTCGGTCAAAAGTTTATGCAAGCGAATGACTATGATTTAGAAAAAGGGTTAAAAACAGCTGAAACTATTTTTGGTCAATTGCTTGCTGATCGTCCTTTTGATTTGTCTATTTTCAATTATAAATGGGTTGAATCACATTGGTTGATCGCACGTGTAGGGATTATTGCTGCCATCGAGCATTTTACGGGGATTATTGGTCAATGGACTTTAGATGAAAGTGGCAATTGGGATAAGCATAATGCTGATCCGGAAATGAGTGATTTGTTTCGATGGCATTTAGCTGAAGAAGTTGAACATCGAAATGTCGCGTTTGACTTATTTCATCATTTGCTCCAAAACAAACTCGGTTTCTATATTTCTCGACAAGTGTTGATGGCTGGCGTATTTCCGATGTTCATCTATTTAATGGTGGATATCGTGAGAAGTCTCGCTCAACAAGACAGCTTGGAAGACATGCAGAAACTTGCAAAAGCCAATATATTCAAAATACTTTGGGAATTACAGCGTACAGGGCGTAAAACTGGAAATGTGCCGACATTTACCTTTTTAGCAAAGTCGGTTTTAAGATGGGTGTCGCCAAGTTATCATCCTGAAACAGAGGGCAATACTGCTCAAGCATTAGCTTATTTTGAAATTTCTCCAGCTGTCAATGCAGCCAAGATGAGACATTAATCGAATTTGTTCATCAGCGATTAGATCTAAGTCTAAATCTTCATACTTTTTTGGATCAAAATAGGCGATTCAGAGAATAGATAAAGAAAAGGTCAGCGTATCCCCACGTACGCTGACCTTTTTCTAAGCTTTTATTGATTTTTATTTTTCATGTTGTAGGAACTTGGGTCGCTGTATCCCAGTTCCTATTCTTATTATCGTTATAAATGAAAGTGTCCCCACGCACTTTCATTTTTCTTTCCTCTTTCATTATTTTTATGCCAGTTATTATTCTTTAACTGGTTTTGACTGCGTTATTGTTCATGTTAAACATGCTTTATTTTAGTTTTCACTTTTCTTCTACTTTCCCTCAGGACGTTATTAAGTGATTATGATCAAAACCTTTCCATTTAATGCAAATCCTATAATGCAATGACCATACCGCATTGCTTAAAACTGAATATAAATCTCTTTAAGTGATAGCTATTTAATCAAATAAAGGTCTTATACATTCAAATAGCCTACGAACCAAACAAACTTAATGATTTAAACTTTTCCAATAACTGAACTTTCGTTTCGACGTGTTCAGGATGTGGAATAATGCACTCAATTGGACAAACATCCACACAAGTTTGGTGTTCATAAAATCCTACGCATTCAGTGCAACGATTTACATCAATTTCATAGACTTTTTCGCCTTCAAAAATAGCTTGATTGGGACATTCAGCGACACACATGTCGCAGTTAATGCATTTGTCAGTAATGAGCAAAGCCATTTTTCAATCCTAAACCGCTTGATAAGCCAAAGATGACGCTGAAATATCAGCAGTAGAATTTGGTAAGTTACGAATAAGCAAGGCGAAATTCATATCAACATCAGCGGGAACAGGGATTTCAACAATATGTCCTGAACCTTTGGCATCTTCAATCAGATTGCCTTTTTTGTCTTTGATCTCAGTTAATGTGAACGTAATATTTCCCGAAGTCGTCATGAGCTCTAAAGAATCACCGACCCGAAAGCGGTTTTTCACATCAATTTTGATGTAATTACCATGACGTTCTAACACTTCACCACAGAAAATTTGATGATCAAAACTGGAGGAGCCGTGTTCATAGTTTTGATACTCGCTATGGACATGGCGACGTAAGAAACCTTCGGTATAACCACGGTTTGCTAAACCCTCTAACTGAGTCATCAGCGCTGGATCAAAACTTTTTCCTGCTAAAGCATCATCTATCGCTTTGCGGTAAATTTGTGCAGTACGGGCACAATAGAAATATGATTTTGTACGACCTTCAATTTTAAGCGAATGCACACCCGCTTTCGTTAAACGATCCACATGCTGTACAGCACGTAAATCTTTTGAGTTCATAAAATATGTACCGTGCTCATCTTCTTCAGCGGCAAACATATCTTCTTGATTGCGTTGTAATAAGACAGGCTGATCAAATTGATGCTGTTGTTGCATGTGCATTTCATCTGCATCTTTTGAGCAACAGTTTGATTCAATATTGTGAACAGGAATCACATCACCCGTTTCATCTTCTTTTGCATCTAAAACTTTGTATTCCCAACGGCATGCATTGGTGCAAGCACCTTGGTTGGCATCACGTTTATTCATGTACCCTGAAAGCATGCAACGACCTGAATACGCCATGCACAGTGCGCCGTGCACAAACACTTCGATTTCCATGTCTGGAACTTGGTTTTTAATTTCTTCAATTTCATCAATGGAGAGTTCACGAGACAAGATGACACGCGTCAGTCCCATGTTTTTCCAAAATTTAACGGTTGCCCAATTCACCGCATTGGCTTGAACTGAAAGGTGAATGTCCATCTGCGGGAAATGTTCACGCACCATCATAATCAGACCTGGATCTGACATGATGAGCGCATCGGGTTGCATAGCAACAACGGGTGTTAAGTCTCGAATGAAATTTTTGAGTTTCGAGTTATGCGGTTGAATGTTGACCACCACATAGAATTTTTTACCTAAATCATGTGCTTCCTGAATGCCAATCGCTAAGTTGTCATGATCAAATTCATTGTTACGAACACGTAAGCTATAACGCGGTTGTCCTGCGTACACGGCATCTGCACCATAGGCAAAGGCATAGCGCATATTTTTAAGTGAACCAGCAGGAGAGAGAAGCTCAGTGACATGTGAAATAGTCATTTCAGTAAAGGCTTAGAAAATTTATGGCTTTATTGTAGGGAACAAAAAAAATGATTCAACCTAGTAAATTAGTCGGTATTCGCATGATTTTTAAGCTTCAAGTCGCTTTAAAATTTCACAGTCCATAATCTGAGTGGATTGATTACATGAAGCGCGTAGTGACTCTAGTTGAGATTTGAAATTATTTAATTCCTTAATTTTTTCAGTAGTTTGCTGAATATGTAGATCAATCATATGATTCACTTCATGACAGCTTTGTTGAGGATTTTGTTCAAGTTCGATCAATCTTTCGATCTCATTTAAGCTTAAATCCAAAGCTCGACAGCGTTTAATAAAAATAATTCGTTTGAGCATATTTTCATCATAGTAACGATAATTGTTATCTCCACGAAAGCTCGGTTGGAGTAATTTCCGTTTTTCGTAAAATCGAATAGTGTCGGTACTCAAGCCACTTAAATTAGCGAATTCTTTAATCAAAAAATATTTTTTCATGAGTGATTGACCTTGGACTTACTCCATAGTTTTGAATAAGACTAATACAAGCAAGATCAATTTAAAAGAGGTCAATTATGGCATGTACTTGTAGTCACGAACCTGTACCACAGAAGCCCAGTAGTCGATTTAGAACTGCACTTTGGATTGCCTTGTGGATCAACGTTACCATGTTCTTTGTGGAGATGATTGGTGGAGCATATGCACACTCTTCAGCACTTTGGGCAGATGCTTTAGACTTTTTCGGCGATGCTGTGAACTATGGGGTTTCACTGGCAGTGCTTGGTGCGAGTTTATATTGGCGTGCAACTGTAGCCTTGATCAAAGGTATTGTGATGGCGACATTTGGTTTAGTCGTCATTGCTAAAGTCATTTATGCATATAGTCTTGGTATTCCACCTGAAGCGATTACGATGGGTGCAATTGGTGTCTTAGCTTTAGTGGCAAATGTCGTGTGTGCATTTTTTCTCTATGCTTTTAGAGATGGAGACTCAAACATGAAGTCTGTATGGCTGTGTAGTCGTAATGATGCCATAGGGAATATTGCTGTGATTTGTGCTGCCATTGGTGTATTTGGCACAGGCAGTATGTTACCTGATTTAATTGTTGCAACGATTATGGCCGTTTTAGGTTTAACGGGCGGATATCAGGTGATTAAGCAAGCACTGGCTGAACGTCAGCAAAATAAAGTCATAGATGTCTGAACAATTCCATTAAAAGAAAATTGAAAACCGAAGTAAAAACTTCGGTTTTTGTTTATAGAATTGTCGGTGGAAGATAAATCGTAAATTCATTGATAGGTTCAATTAATACACTATAAGGTTTAAGTTGATCTTCAAAATTCACGAATCCCATACGCTCTAATAGTTCAAATTTTGCATGCAAAAGTTTGGCAGGTTTTGGCTTTAAACGGTCATGCCAAACTCTATACGTTCCTAATTTTCCATCTAAACGATGATAAAATCCAGCAAGAGGATGAGTTAAGAAAACTTGATAAGTTTCTTGATCTGGAAAGCCTTCAAATTGCCATGAATCTGTTTCTGATTGTTCTAAATGAACCACAGATGCAGCCCAATCGCTTAAAGTTTTCATTTTATATTGAGAGTACAAACCTTCTTCATTTTGAATGCAATCGAATTTAATTGATGCTTTATACCAAGGTAATTGCCATATATAACGTGGTACAGCAACTGTCCATGAATCTAAAGTTGTACCAATAAACCAAACGCAACGTTCTTGAGTTGTTTGATCGATTACATATACGCGATAGTTGGTTTGCCCCATGGTAAAATTAGGGAAAGGATAAACCGCTGAAGTAAAGTCGATATCTATAAATGGTACAACAGACATCAGTGCACAAGTTTTACCTTGATATTCAATCGTGTCTAATTTAAAGCGTTTAGGAATAATATGTTCAAAACGAGTAGGATCAATTGCATATGTAATTAAAGCAAAATGTTGAAGGCTACACTTAACATCTATGCCTTTAGGTTTTGGGCGGGGGTGTAAGTAATGTTCAAAACTAAGATCTGGAAATGTCATGAAGTTTTATATTCTTTATATTTGTGTATTTACCATTCTATGTAAAAACAAAAATATCGTCCAATAAAAAACCGAGCTAATAAGCTCGGTTTTTCAGATATTTAAATCTTATTTTTCTACGAAAGCACGTTCAATCACGTAATCGCCTAGAACGCCCATTTTTGGAGATTCTTTCAGACCGTGTTGGTCAAGAAGTGCGGCAACATCGTCAAGGAAAGCAGGGCTACCACAAAGCATCGCACGGTCAGTTTCAGGGTTGAAACGTGGAAGACCAATCTTCTCGAACAAATCACCAGATTCAATCGCTGTTGTTACACGACCTTGAGTGTGGAAATCTTCACGAGTCACGGTTGGGTAATATACTAGTTTTTCTTTAGCGCCTAACTCACTGAAGAATTCGTGATTTGGAATTTCATTTTCGATTAAGTCTTGATACGCCAACTCAGAGACAAAACGCGTCCCGTGAACCACGATAATTTTTTCAAAGCGTTCATACGTTTCAGGATCACGAATCGTAGAAAGAAACGGTGCAAGACCCGTACCTGAAGAAAGAAGATACAAGTTTTTACCAGGATTTAAATCATCTAGAACCAAAGTACCTGTTGGTTTTTTAGAAACTAAAATCTCGTCGCCTACTTTTACTTTTTGTAAGATCGATGTTAAAGGACCATCTGGAACTTTAATTGAGAAGAATTCAAGTTCTTCTTCATAGTTCGCGCTAGCGATGGAATACGCGCGCATTAAAGGCTTACCATTGACTTCAAGACCAATCATCACAAATTGACCATTTTTAAAACGTAGCGCAGTGTCACGAGTCGTTTTAAAACTGAATAACGTGTCATTCCAGTGGTGAACGTGAGTAATCTTTTCGACGTTGAAAGCAGCCATTAAAGGTCTCAATAAATTATCAAATTAGAACAGCTTACTATTCTAATCTAAAATCATTCTCGATAAACTGAATATATTTAATTGAACTTATCAGAAAAAGTGATTATGACTGAAGTAAAAATGCCAATAATCGGGTATACAAGATCTCCTTACCGTGAAAAGTTTGGAATTCCACGGCAACCGAATTTGGTTCAAGTGGAATCCTTCATCGAAATGGTTGAGCCTTATAACGATTTATTGGCTTTTGAAGGGATTAATGAGTTCAGTCATCTTTGGCTGATTTGGCATTTTCATGAGAATAAAAATCTGCATACTGAAAATAAATTCAGACCACAAGTTCGCCCACCGCGTTTGGGTGGGAATCAGAAAATAGGGGTGTTTGCGACACGTAGTATGTATCGACCATCACCGATGGGATTGTCTGTGGTTCAGCTCAAAGAGGTCAAAAAAGTCGGTAAATCTGTACGTGTCTATGTTACGGGGAGTGATTTGTTAGATGGTACGCCTATCTTAGACATTAAGCCTTATATTCACTACTCTGATGCTGTGATAGATGCTCAAAGTGGTTATGCACAGCAACAGCCGATCCGTAAAGAAGTGATATGGTCTGAAGAAGCGATCTTGCAACAACAGTTACTCGTACAAATGAAGCAACTCAGTTTGCAAAATATTGCAGAACTTGAAGCGGTTCTATCACTCGACCCGCGACCTGCTTATCAACATGATGAAACAAGAGTCTATGGAATGTTATTTGCAAATTTGAATGTCAAATTCAGTGTAAGCGCTGAACATATTCAAATTTTGGACATTGTATATACTCAGCTTTAACTGAAAATTTCTCTCAGTGACTAAGGTCAATATTCTTTAATTAATGACGTTTATCATTTAGACGTGGAGTTAAGGTTTTAGGGTATCACCAACTTCTTTGGCATAGTCACTTCACTTCACTTCACTTCACTTCACTTCACTTCACTTCACTTCACTACGCCAAGCTAAGCTATGACGATGTATTTGTTCAAAATCACCTTGGTTTAAAATATACATTTTGATCATAAGCATAGGTTTTTAACTTAGATTAATCTGATGACGGTTTAGAATGAGGCGTAGGATATTTGAACTTAAAGATATCTATGCAAATTAAAGATATCTATGCAAATGGTTTTATTGTATCTCCAACAATTTGTTATAGTTTGCATAAGTTTTGGGGCGAATAAAAATGAACTTTAATTTTGAAATAGATACAACATGGTGTTTAGAACAATTACAACGCGATGGGCGTATTTCTGAACGCGATAAATTATTAGTTCAAACCACACATCGTCAAAGAGAACAGTTGAAATGGCACCCATTACAGTGGATAAGCCATTTTAATTTAAGTGATCAGGCACAACCTGAAAAGCGTTTGACCTTATCTACACTGTGTCAATGGTTGTCGCTTAAAACAAATATTCCTCTATACGTGATTGACCCACTAAAAGCAGATGTTGCAGCTTTAACCGCTGTCATGTCACAAGAATTTGCGGTTAAAAATAAGATTCTGGCTGTTGAAGTCACAGCGGATAAGGTATTGATTGGAACTGACCAACCTTATATTGGGGATTGGCTAAACAATCTGCAACAAAGTTTAAGCCCCAAAAAAATTGAAAAAGTCTTACTCAGCCCTGAGCAACTACAACGTTATCTGATTGAATATTATCAAGTCAGTCGTGCTGTAAATTCATCACAAAATTCATCTGCTTATGACCGTGAAAATAAAGGTGTGGAAGCGTTATTACAATTGGGGGATACACAAAACCCAGACGCCAATGATCAGCACATTGTTAAGCTGGTCGATTGGGTACTCCAATTTGCTTTTGAGCAAGGCGCGAGTGATATTCACCTTGAACCGCGTAAAGAAAAAGGCAAAGTGCGTTTTCGTATCGACGGCGTATTACATACGATTTACAACATGCCTGCAAATACACTGACTGCGGTCATTTCACGCATTAAAATTTTAGGTCGCATGAATGTCGCAGAAAAACGCCGTCCTCAAGATGGTCGCTTAAAAACACGTACGCCTAAAGGTCAAGAAACAGAGCTTCGTTTATCGACGTTGCCGACAGCTTTTGGCGAAAAGTTAGTGATGCGTATTTTTGATCCTGAAGTGTTAGTTCGAAGCTTTAAACAGTTAGGTTTTGGCGATAAATTACTGAATCAATGGAATGAAGTAACCAAACACAGTCATGGCATTATTTTGGTGACTGGCCCAACAGGTTCGGGTAAAACCACCACCTTGTATTCGTCTTTAAAACAGCTCGCGACTGAGCAAGTCAATGTTTGTACTATTGAAGACCCAATTGAAATGATTGAACCCAGTTTTAATCAGATGCAAGTGAATACGGGCATTGATTTAGGTTTTGCAGATGGTGTTCGATCACTGATGCGCCAAGACCCAGACATTATCATGGTCGGGGAGATTCGTGATGCAGATACAGCGAATATGGCGATCCAAGCTGCATTAACTGGGCATTTGGTTTTATCGACCTTACATACCAATGATGCGCCTTCGAGTTTGACACGTTTGCATGATTTGGGTGTACAGCCATTTTTAACCTCAGCAACGATTCTGGGAATATTGGCTCAGCGTCTAGTACGTCAGCTTTGTCCACTTTGTAAAGAGATGGGCAATATTGATGCTCAACAATGGGAACATTTGACCTTTGATTATGTGATGGAAATGCCAAGTCAGATCTATCAAGCTAAGGGTTGTGAAGCCTGTCGACATACAGGTTATAAAGGGCGCATCGGTATTTATGAGTTTATGCCTGTCACTTTAGACACCAAGCAAAAAATTAGCTCAAATGCGACTTTGGATCAACTCCGCCAACAAGCGAAGAAAGAAGGCGTTGAACCTTTGCGAATCGCTGGCGCACGTAAGGTTTTGGCAGGGCAAACCACATTAGAAGAAGTATTAAGGGTTGTGCCATTAAATTAGATGTTTTGAAATGACCAAAGTTAATGTGGTGAGTACTCATTAACCACATTTTTGTTTTGAAATTAATTCTTTGATTAAGTTATTTTCATTGTCTCTGAATGTTGAAAATTCTTTTTTTCCTAATGAATAGTCTTTTGAAACATGACAATTTTCTTCACCATCAGCTGAAGAGTAAACATAGGATTCATTTACGATATAGGCTTGATTGGTTTTAGGTGAAAAACGAATTTTAAAATTGCCTATTGAATTAGCTAATGCATGATTTTTGCCTTCACGACCAACATCTAAGACGAGATATTTATTATCATCTGTTCTAAAAAAAGTCGTATCCACATTTTGGATATAATCAATATCCTCATCAAGTGCTTTTAAAAGGAGTGAATTCTTAGCAATCAATTTCCATTGTTTTTGATCCTGATTCTGCAAAATATATATTTTTCTAGGGTATTTGTATAATTTAGTAAAATCATAGTTTAATTGTTGAGCATCTTTAGATGCCATGGAAACAATCACGGCATCTAAAGCTTTGGAATCTGTAAGTGGTCCGTAAGTAATCGATAAAACAGTTTCTCCTTGTGCAATGAATTTTTGAATATCTTGCGGAACATAGACGTAATTTTGGGCGTGGTTTGTTTTACTTAGGAGTAAGATTGAGAGTGCTAAGATTAATTTATACATTACTCTTCTATCTCCATATGTGTTTCTTCAGAAATTCTTGGAGTTGAATAATGTTGAGGGTTTAAATTTACTGTATCTGCAAATTGAGGATGTTCAATATAGAAGTTATCAATGGTGATGATGTTTTTTCTATCAGCAGGAAGTTCCCACGTGCGGTTCAGGATATTGTAGTATTCATTTGGTTTGTTCTCTTCATTTTTATATGAGTGGACAAATGCTCCTTCATACACGAGATTATTTAAATCATTGTCCCAAATAAACCTGATTGCATAACCATACTTTTTAAAAGATTGCATAAGGTTAAAACCACCTGTTGCATTACGTAAACTATGGTCAGATGTCGGTATCCCAATTTGGCTTTTTTTGGGATAATAAATTAAATTGTCAGTCCCAATACTGTAAAAGTCATAGTAGGAGCTTTTGATACGTTCATCTTCATTTCGAAATAAATAATAATATTCATTATAAAGTTTCCAATTCTCCCCATTGCCTAAGAATATTTTTAAGGTTCGGTGTTGAGGTAGTCTGTTTTGTTGTTTGGCTAGCTTTAATTCACTGTTTGAAACTGTTGCTAAAACAACATCCCAATATTGATCTTGATTTACATGTCCAACACTAAAATCAACAATAAACTCCTGAGTGCTCACGAGTTTTTTAATTTCTAGAGGCAAATGCCTATTTTTCACAAACTCATAATAATTATAAACCTGAGATGCATAACTGAAATGAGAGGATAAATTCAATATAATCAATAGTATTGAATATTTAAAAAAACTTAATGGGAATTTTATTTTCATTATTAGAATTTTAATTACGAATTGAATTTAGTTTAACATTTTATTTAATCAAAAAAGCATTGTCTTAAGATTCACCTCATCTTGCTTTGTTTTAATAGCTTCATCAAATAGACAAACAACACAAGAGGTAAATCACATGAACTTATTTTCTAAAACGTTGATGACTACAGCTTTAATTGGTGCAACGACTTTTGCAATGGCGAATACCACAGTGAACCAAGGGGCGATTGCACCAACCACGACACAGTCGGTTAAACATGCATTGACGTTGAAAGATGATAACAAAGTGAAATTAAAAGGGTATATCGTGAAGTCAGTGGGTGATGAAAAATATCAATTCCGCGATAACACAGGAACGATCACTGTCGATATTGATGATGAATTATGGCAAGGTAAACCAATCTCTGCAAAAACACCTGTGACTATCGTTGGTGAAATCGATGTCGATTACAAACCGACTAAGCGTGTCGAGGTTGATGTAGATCAAGTCGTATTTTAAGCGCTAAGTGGCTGTTTAAACTGATGGTTTAAATTTGCAGATTAAAATGAATGCTAATTCTACGACATGATGAACGATAACCTTCAATAAGAATCGTTCATCAATTGAAGCCACATATCCTGATATGTGGTTTTTCATATTTAGGTGCTTCTAAGTCTTACTCAAGCTCTTTAATACTCAGGCTTGTGAATTTGAGGTAAGTCCTAAATCTTTGTAGCATGAATAAAGTAGACCTGAGATACATGCTATGTTAAAGACTTAAACGCATCTAAAAAACATAACGATATTGGATCATGAAACATGCGCATTTTAATGGCTGAAGATGATATTTCTCAAGCTGAAAGTATTAAGTCGTGGCTAGAGATGGATGGTTATAGTGTGGACTGGGTAGAGCGAGGTGATCACGCCATTCTCGCATTAGAGCAACATCAATATGATTGCTTATTACTTGATCGTGGCTTACCTAAAGCATCGGGCGATGAAATTTTAAAAGCGCTTCGTGCCAAACAATCAGATGCACCCGTGATTTTTATTACCGCACGCGACAGTATTAACGATCGAGTGGATGGCTTAGATTTAGGGGCAAATGACTATTTGGTCAAGCCCTTTAGCTTGGAAGAGTTATCTGCTCGCGTCCGCAGTCAGCTACGCCAGAAGCAATCTGTGATTTCACATCAGATTCACTATGCGAACTTAATTTTAGATACTCAAGCAAAGACTGTGTTGATGGATGGTCAAGCTGTCAACCTCACAGCAAAAGAGTTTCAAATATTATATAAACTCATGCAAAAACCAGAGTATGTGCTGACTCGTGAACAACTTGAAGAATCACTGTATGCATGGGGCGATGAAATTGAAAGCAATGCGATTGAGGTGTTTATTTATCAATTACGTAAAAAAATTGGAGCTAAGCGGATCAAAACATTACGTGGGCTAGGTTATAAAATGAATCAAGAATAAGTCCTTTTGTAATCTAAATTGGATTCAATGATGGTTTAGAGCTTTGATCTATAAACCTTTTAAATTCCAAGTTTGTTAGTTTTTTAAGTTTGTCTTTTTTTCATAGGTCATGATGATGATGCCGAAAGGTGCTGAAATGCCGAAAAGATCTGCAGTTTCTCTACAACATAAACTGGTCAAAACGTCGGTTTTGAGTTCTGTGCTTGCAGGGCTGATTGCATTGACTTTGCTCTTTGCGCTTACGATTTACCAAACCATGACCATTCAAGATGAAATTATGGATGAGATTTCAGATATGTTGTTGGTTGCTGATTTGAGCAGTCGTTCAGGATCTGAAGTAGATGAACTCAGTGAGCAATTCGAAATACAGTATCAACTGTTTTATCAGCAAAATTTATTAACCCAATCCAATGAGTTCGACCCTCAATGGAATCAAAGCTATCCCATCTTTTTTCAGCATGACCATTTGGGATTAGCTTGGATTGATGGAGCTTTGGTACGTGTTTATAGCATGACTAATGATGATCAAACCTTGAAAATGTATCAACCGATTAAGGTTCGGTTTCATGCTGTACTGGAAAGTGTTTTAAGTTTCGCGGTCATTCTGTTGATCTTGTGGTTGTTACAATGGTTAATCTTATATTTTTCAGTTAAAAAACAATTCAAATCGATTCATCGATTATCTCGCGATATCTCAGAAAAAACAGCGCAGGATTTAACACCTATTGTTCAAGATCAACCTGAATTTAAAGAGCTTCAACCGATGGTCAAGCAACTCAATCAGATGCTGATGCGCTTAGATCTATCATTACTAGCAGAGCAACGTTTCACTTCAGATGCCTCGCATGAACTGCGCTCTCCGCTCTCCGCCATTCAAATGCGTTTACAGCTCCTCAAGCGTAAATATCAGAATGAAGGAATTTCCAACGATTTAGATCAAATTCAAGTGGATGTAAGTCGTGGAACGAGTGTTCTTGAAAATTTATTACTTTTGGCTCGCTTAGATCCAAGTCAACAAGATTCTCTACCGCGTACTCATGTTGATCTGAAGCTAGTCATCATTGATGTATTGAAAGCCTTAGAACCTTTTTCCAATGCAAAAAATATCCGTGTGGATTTGAATGTTACATCAACGATTATTCGAGCCAATTCAGAGCTGATTTTCAGTTGTGTACGCAATATTATCGACAATGCCATTCGTTATAGCACTGAAAATGGCTTGATCCATATTGGTATAGAACAACATCAAGAAACTGCCAAAGTTATCGTGCGAAATAATGGTGAACCCGTTTCAGAAGAAACCATCACGCGTATGGGGGAGCGCTTCTACCGTGAGCTAGGGACGAAAACTCAAGGTTCAGGTTTAGGGCTATCAATATGCAAAAAAATTATTGAACTGCATCAGGGCAGTATAGAGTTTAATCATCCGTCTCAAGGTGGACTAGAAGTGATTGTTCATCTACCAAAAGGTTTTGAATGAATTGAAATAGTTTGGCCGTAAAATTCTAACTCTATTGTTTGATAATTTTAAGATTTGAATATGGATTGAATGCTTGAAAATCAATGGAATATGTATTCCAACAGGGAATTGATATTAAGAATAAAAAGTGAGGTTCAATGACTAAAAAGCAGTATGCGCTGATTCATACTGCTTATTTCCACGATTATTATTATGGTGCTTATTCTAATTTTTATTTGGTTAGAATGAGTCGGTTATTGCGGGTCAAACGCAGTCGGTACTCTTCGCCTGCATGCATGATTCTGATTTCACGTCCAAGTGAAAAAAGGTTGTTGGAATGAAGCATGGGTAATGCTTGGTGAGATTCAGTATTACGGGTAAATAAGCTAAATGGTGCGTTCATTCCGTCGACTCCGTGGTATATTGGGGAACGGTTTAAATGATAATCATTATCGAATAGACCTGTCAATGATAATTATTATTATTTATAAAAAAACTAAAATTGCTTACAATTCGTTAAACGTTCGAAGTGTCTGATCATGAATAAACCGATTGTAAATGTGGCTATAGGCATTCTTCTGCACCAATCCAAAGTGTTGATTGGGTGGCGAAAAGCTCAACAACATCAAGGAAATAAACATGAATTCCCAGGGGGAAAGGTTGAGTCAGGTGAAACGCCTGAACAAGCCTGTACTCGAGAGGTATTTGAAGAAGTCGGGATCCGTATTCAAGATTGGCATAGTTTTGATGTCATATGTCATGAATATGAAGATATTCATGTACACCTACATTTATTTCATGCAAGTGTAAAAGATGAGCAACTTCAACAGATTCAAAAACCATGGACATGGTATGAGCGTTCGCAGTTGAGGCAGTTGAATTTCCCGAAAGCCAACGATGCGATTATTGAGAGATTGGATTGGTTGCATTTGATTAAGGTGAGCAACCAACTTTTAGATGTACATGCGCAGGCATCTGATTCACTGATGTATCTTCGACAAAGTGGTGAAGCTTCAGCAGATCTTATTTTAGAAATCGAGAATCTCTCAGCTGAGAAATTAAATCATTTAATTTTGAATATTGATCTATGGAAACAATTATCACCAATTATTCAAAAAAAAATCTCAGCGGTGCACTACAAACAAGATCAATTGATGAACTTGAGTCATTCAGATCGCATTATCGGCATAAGAACAATTGCGGCTTGTCATGATGTGTTCAGTCTAGAGCGAGCAGAACAGCTTGGATTTGATGCGGTTATTTTGAGCCCTGTACTTCAGACAGCAACTCATCCTGATACAAAGCCTTTAGGGTGGGAGCAATTTCAGACATTCGTGAAGAATGTCAATATTCCTGTGTTTGCTTTAGGAGGATTGAGTCCCTGTGATCTTACAATTGCCCAAGCGCATGGCGCATATGGTGTAGCAGGAATCAGTCAATTCTAATCAAACGAATGGTAATTGAGTTGAATCAATTAAATTAAAATACGTTCAATAAGCTTCAATTAAAAAAAGTTAAATTCAGCTCCACTTAAAGCAAAACAAACTTAATAAGATTGAAGCTTGTTTTGTGCTTCTTGGATCAGTTGAGGCTTCTTTTGTAGCTGGCCTGATTTTAAAATCACCATCCAAAGTTGTCGTTTCATTGCATCTGTTTGCGCATAACTCAAACCACGACGTGCAAGCGACTCTGCATTTTTTGCCTGATTTTTATGATTGGCAATCATGGCTAAGTACATGAAAGCTTCAGAACTTTGTGGGGCTAGTCGTTGCGCATTTAAAGCATTTTTTTCAGCTTCATCCCATTTGGCTTGCTTAAATGCATGATGCGTATTTTTAATCAATTGCTGATAGGCGGGTAGATTACGACCATCATCAAAGCGCTGTTGCGACTGTTGTGTAGGAATAACAATTTTTTCACGTTGAATCTCTGGGCGGTCATACGGCGTGATTTTAATGCCATCAGGTGTCGTGACACTTTTTTGCTGTTCTTGAGTTTTTTCAGATGATTTTGCAGGTGATTGAGTATGTGGCGGTGCCATTTGACAAGCAGCCAAGAGTATTGCGGTTAATGTAATGACACTGAATTGACGTAACATAATGGAGCACTCTTTAGTATCAAGCTAAAAAAATCATGAGGAAAATAAAAACGCCTCAACCATAATATAAATGAGGGTTGAGGCGCAAAATTTTCACTAAATTTTACATTTAAGCGAAGTCTATATAGACCTAGCTTAATGCGAAATTATTGTTGAAAGCTTCCACTGGAAATCACACGTCCATTCGACTCAGAGAGTTCTTGTTCCATGTTACTTTCACTTTCGCGGATATAGTTTTCGATACTATCTTCTGTTACAGGCTCAGAACTTGTAGCACCGTCTGGAGTATATGTCGGTTCGACTTGATAGTGAGGCAAACCACATGCAGTTGCACGTTTCGGCACAGTATGTTGTAACATTGGAATATACAATGCACCTTCACATCCTTGCGCGGAGAGTTCACCTGTAGAGGTATCAACCCAATGCCATTGCACATCATCGGTCTGTCGTAAGTTGACGGGTTTTTGACGTAATTGTTTCATTACATTGGTCCAAACAGGAAGTGCACCTGACGAACCTGTTAAACCTGTCACTTTATTATCATCTAAACCAAGCCACACCACAGCCAAATGATTGCCTGAATATCCTGCAAACCATGAGTCACGTGTATCATTGGTTGTACCCGATTTACCTGCAAGATTTAAACTTGTTGGTAAGCTGTTATATGCCGATTTACCTGTACCAGATGACATCACCCGTTGTAAGCCATAATTCAATAAATAGGCAGCCGATGGATCGATGGTCTGTTGAACATTTAAGTTATAACGATCCAATACACGACCTGTTGAATCTACGACTGTACGAATCGATTTGGTTGGATAACTAAAACCACCTGTTGCGAAGTTGCCATAAATGCTCATTACTTCCATCGGTGACATATTTACAGCACCAAGGAAGATAGACGGATAACTTGGAACTTGGGATTTCACGCCCAATTTGATCAGCTGATTACTAAAGGTCGATAAACCAAATTCCTGACCCAATCGAACAGCAGACAGGTTGTACGAATTTGCTAAAGCTTGCAACATCGGCACGTAACCATTGCCACTACCGCTATAGTTTTTGGGTGTCCAAGATTTATTGCCTTCAATGGGGATGCTAATCGGATTATCTTCAACACGACTTGCCCAAGTGTATCGACCAGACTCTAATGCATTCAAATAAATCACAGGTTTAAGCAAAGAACCGACTTGGCGTTTTGCATCCAATGTACGGTTAAAGCCAGTAAATGATCCTGTTGAGCCTACTGCGGCAATCAGCTCACCATTTTCAGGACGAGAAACCAATACTGCACCTTGTAAATTTTTAAGGCGTGCTGGGTTGGCTTTGCTTAAACGAGCCACTGATTCTGCAAACGTCGTTTGAACTTTGGTCTGTGCAATTGGATCTAAAGTCGTAAAAATTTTCAAACCTTGATTGGTTAAATCACCTTCTTGATATTCCGTTTTTAATTGACGGCGGACAATGTCCATAAAGTCAGGGAAGCGAGCCGGGCCTACGTTCGGCTTATCGATCACATTCAAAGCTTTTGCTGATTCGACTTCATATTTTTCTTGGGTTAAATAACCCATGACCACCATGTTTTTTAATACGATATTGCGACGTTTAATCGCTGCTTCAGGATTTTTCCACGGATTATAGAGTGTTGGACCTTGGACTAAACCGACCAAAAATGCTTGTTGAGCAATACTCAACTCACGAAGAGGCAGTCCAAAATAGAATTGCGATGCCAAACCATAACCATTGATTGAATAACTACCGTTTTGCCCTAAATTCACTTCATTTAAATAAGCCTCAAGAATCTCATCTTTGCTGTAATGAAAATCAAGAAGAACCGCCATCATCGCTTCATTGACTTTACGTTTCAACGTACGTTCAGGGGTCAAATAGAAGTTTTTAACCAACTGTTGGGTGAGGGTAGAACCTCCTTGACGACGACCGCCAGTCACATTACTGACTAAAGCACGTGCAGTCCCACGAATCGAGATGCCATGGTGATGATAGAAATTGCGATCTTCAGTGGCGATCAAAGCTTCAATTAAAGGTTTCGGTACTTTATTGAGTTTAATCAGCACTCGGTCTTCATTATGCTGAGGATAAATTCCGCCAATCAGCATCGGCTCTAAACGTGCAATCCCTGTGGTTGAGGGCTTAGTCGCTTTAATTTCTGCAACTTGATTTTCAGTAAATGAGACTTGTAAAATTTGTTCTGGATCAACACTATCGCCGTAGTCAAAACCACGTGTATGTACATAAACGGTATTATTTTGAACCAGATATTGACCAGATTTGGTGTAGTTATCTGAATTTTTATATCCGAGTAAGCCAAGCTCTTTTTGAAAATCTGCTTGCTCAACTGGTGCATTTGCATAAATTTCTAAGGGTCGCGCATACACTTTTGCTGGAATATCCCAACGATTACCCTCAAATTTATCGCGAATGATATTATCGAGACGAATCAGATAAATACTAAAAACAATAAATGCCGCAATGATGAGCAAAGAGAAAATTAAAGCAATAAAGCCAATTCCACGTTCATATTTCATAAATTAAAGAAATAACCCGAATATTTTCACCAATCATGCGAATGTTTTCATTTTTTTGCAATAATGAATCTGTGAATTTAATGAAATAAGTTGTTTAATTAATCATCGGCTTAAAGCATGTTTTCATTATAAAGGATGACTTTGTCAGTCTTTTATGCATATAAGCTACATTTGAAACTTAGTTGAAATATGTAAGTCGCACAATGATAGTGTTATTATACTTTTAATCATTTCGGAGCTTTTGCATACGTGCATCTTTTAGCCAAGACATTTCGTAATATTGGACTCATTGGTCGCCCAGATAAGTCATCTGTGGTGGATACTTTATGTTTGATTCATGATCATTTAGTTAGTTTAGGCTTACATCCAGTCTTCGATTCTGAAACGGCTAAACTTGTTCCCTATGAAAATTCTCAGACAGTGAGTCGGGCTTTATTAGGTGAAGTGGTCGATTTGGTCATCGTGGTGGGTGGTGATGGATCGCTACTCCATGCTGCTCGTGCATTGGTCAAGTTTAATACGCCAGTACTCGGTGTAAACCGTGGTCGCTTGGGTTTTTTAACCGATATCAAACCGACTGAAGTGCTGTTTAAATTGGATCAAGTGCTTAAAGGCGAGTTTCAGTTAGATCGACGCTTTCTTTTGGAAATGGAAGTGCGTAAAAACAACGAGATCATCTACGATGCAATTGCCTTAAACGATGTGGTGCTACACTCAGGTAAATCGGTTCACATGATTGATTTTGACCTGCATATTGATGGTCAGTTTGTGTATCGTCAGCACAGTGATGGTTTAATTGTCTCGACACCAACAGGTTCAACTGCTTATGCATTATCAGGTGGTGGCCCGATTTTGCATCCAAGTATGGATGCAATTGCGCTTGTACCGATGCATCCACATACGTTGTCATCTCGTCCAATTGTGGTGGGTGGGCAAAGCGAAATAAAGATCCAAATTCGTGAAAACCGTGTTTTACCGATGGTCAGTGCCGATGGTCAGCATAGTGTTTCATTGAATGTTGGAGATAGCTTACATATTCGTAAGCATCCGTTTAAACTGGCGTTATTACATCCGCCGGGGTATGACTTTTATATGGCATGTCGTACTAAATTAGGATGGAATCAAGATTTTGAATCATTTCAGCAACAGGATTGACCATGAATATTGAACAAATGCTCGCTGTATTGGACGCAGATATCGTTGCGCGTTTAAGAACAGCTGTCGAAATTGGAAAATGGCCCAATGGTGTTGTTTTAACGAAAGAGCAACGTCAGACTTCTATGCAAGCCGTGATTGCATGGGAAGCACAGAATTTACCTGAAAATGAGCGTTCTGGTTATATCGACAAAGGGCATAAAGAAGAAGGGGATGAGTGCGATTCACATGTACCAGAACCTGAATTTCAACCGATCAAGTTTGTTTAATTTTTCACACCAAACATCGATTGAACTAAAAAAGACACCCAAGGGTGTCTTTTTTATTTCAGGCATTGATTAAATCTGGGCTTATTATTGAGTTAATGATTTCTTAACATTAACAGAGAGCTTATTTGTTTCGATTTAGCCAAAGTTGATTTGCTTTCAGCATCGCATCTTCATACGTGATTGCCTCACCCATCGTATATAAAGCAATGCCTATGGTTTCAGTTACTGCGAGCTCTCCATATGCATGATTTTGTTGACCTAACCAAATTTGTTTGAATGTTTCTAAATCGAGTTCCTCTTCGATTGGACTGCGATCAGGGGTTAATTTAGGAAGTTCATGTTCATAAAGTTCACCTTCTTTAATTCCGCAAATTAAAGTTTTGGCATCAGGGTTGCGCTCAAACTCTCCACCTTCACCTTTAATCACCGCACTATTTTTATAGCCCAATTGAAAGGCCGCTTGTTGATGCGAACTACGATAAGCAGGATGGAAAATCGACTGTAAAGTGGCTTTTGCATTAAATGGGTTAATTAAGCGAGCGAGTGTATGAATGGGTGAACGTAGACCCATGACATTTCGAAGTGAGATTAAATCACTCAAAATCGGTGCAAATGCTTCTAAAGGAATATAAGCAAAATGACGCTGTTGGACTTGGGCTTCAACTTCATCATCGGTACGGCAAATTGGATAATCTAAATATTCTAAAACTTGCTCGGTATAGACCCGATTCAAAGTGTGACCCGCAGCACCATGCATCACGATTCGACAACCATTTTGAGCCAAAGTGAGAGCGGCCAGTAAATACCACGGATAGTGCTTACGCTTTCCTGCATAAGATGACCAATCCAAATCCACTTCAATGGTTTTAAGGTTGAGTTGATCTTTGGTAGCTCGCACAAAACCAGTCAATTCATCTACAGATTCCTCTTTGACTCGTAACAACATCAGAAATGCACCGAGTTGGACATCCAGGACTTCATCTTTCAAAATCATACTAAAGGCTTGATAGGCTTCGTCATAAGTAAGTGAACGAGCACCATTTTTACCTTTACCCACAATACGGACAAATTGGGCAAAAGGATGTTCAAAGTCCTTATAGAGATTTCTTTTGGTATTCATAAAGCTGGAATGTTCAATCAAAGATAGACCAAGACATTAGCATGAATAGGGCTGTGAATTAAATATCTCGACTGAATTAAACGTATCGTCAATGACTCTTTATAAATCGCTTTGGTATAACGTATTTTATGACTATTTTGTCGGAAGAAATTGTACCTTTGCGTTCATGACTTTTATGGAAAAAATGATTAGGATTCGGTTGGACAGAATCAAAAACACATGTAATCACCCAGAAACTTAACAAGCAAAAAATGTAATAACTAAGATAAGGAATCCAACAATGCTGGCATACGATGCAGATCTAGAACTCTTTCGCGACAATTTCAAACGCTTTATGGCGGAACATATTGCGCCCCATTATGAGCAGTGGGAACGTGAAGGATTGATGCCTCGTTCAGTCTGGACATTGTTGGGTGAAAATGGATTTTTATGTGTCGATGTCCCAGAAGAATATGGTGGATATGGAGTGCCAACTGAATATTCTTTAATGTTGGTTGAAGAGTCTGCACGTGCAGGCTATAGCGCATTATCTACAGGGATCTCTTGCCATTCTGAGATTGCTGCGCCTTACATTTTAAATATTGCCAATGAAGAACAAAAACAATATTGGTTGCCGAAAATGGTATCAGGCGAAGTCGTGGGTGCAATTGGGATGACCGAGCCAGGCGCAGGATCAGACTTACAAGCCATGCGTACCAGTGCAATTTTAAATGGTGATCATTATGTACTGAATGGCTCTAAAACATTTATTTCAAATGGTCAGCATGCTGATTTGGTGGTGTTGGCAGTAAAGACTGATCCACAAGCCCGTGCCAAAGGTGTTTCATTGATGTTGGTTGATACGCATTTAGATGGTTTCAAAAAAGGCACCAATCTTGAAAAAATCGGTTTACATTCACAAGATACTTCAGAGTTGTTTTTTGACAATGTGAAAGTGCCAGCCAATCAATTATTGGGTCAAGCAGGGCAAGGTTTTGCTTATCTCATGCAAGAACTGCCACGTGAACGTACCGCAATTGCAGCAACAGCTTTAGGGGCGATTCGTGGTTCGATTGATGTGACTGTTCAATATGTGCAAGAACGTCAGGCATTTGGTCAAAAGATTGGTCAATTCCAAAACTCACGGTTTGTATTGGCGCAGGCCAAGATTGATGAGCTTGCGACGGCAGCTTTTTATAATCAAAATTTAGCGCTTTATAAAGAAGGTAAGCTCGATGTTGAAACTGCGGCTGCATTAAAAAGCTTTAGTACGGATATGCAAATGAAAATTGCCGATAATCTATTACAGCTCTTTGGTGGCTATGGCTACATGAGCGAATACCCAATTTCACGTTTCTTTGTCGATGCACGTATTCAAAGGATCTACGGCGGAACCAATGAAATTATGAAAGAAATTGTCGCGCGTGGCATGTTAGGGCGTTAATAGTTTTAAGCTCATTCAACTCATTTTCTGATGGTTCATCGTTATTCAGTTTGAGTGAGCTTAAATTGATTCTCCCATATGATCTTAGGATTTTCTGATATGAGCTTAACCGCTTGGATTCTCCAATATGCTTTGCAGTCTTTATTTTATAAATGGATTCTTTCATGGGGCGGAGCACAATGGTTAGAGGGAATTAAATCTGCTTTAACTTTAGGTCTGCTTTAACTTTAGGATGGATCACTTGGGATTGGAATGCGGAACAAATTCGTTTTTATATTTTACTCATCTGGATTTTTTCATCTCTATGGCTTGTCGCTGGACTACTTCATCCGTCATTACGTTTTTGAGCTGTATGTGTACATCATTAATAATGAAATTGGGTCAACATTTTTCAATCGATCTAGGAAAGTAATTTATAAGTCCTATGAATAAAATTGATGAATAAATCAACTGTATATTTTTAAATCTGAATGAGACAAAGACTTGTTGCTTAACATTTGAAAGCTAACTATTGTTATACTGTTCACATACGTTTTTTGCAGGGCGACATAACAATGGTCAACGATGATCAAAATGCAGTAGATTCTTTAGATTTAGCTCAGATTCGTGATGGAATTGATTCAGTAGATCAACAAATTCAAGAACTTATTAATCGACGTGCGAAACTTGCTGAGGCGGTTGCTAAAGCGAAATTTGCTTCTGAAGAAAACCCACTGTTTTATCGTCCTGAACGTGAGGCACAAGTTTTACGTAATGTTATGGCACGAAATCAAGGTCCATTGTCAGATACGACCATGGCTCGTTTATTCCGTGAAATTATGTCAGCGTGTTTGGCACTTGAAGCTCCGCAAAGTATTGCGTTTTTAGGGCCGGTTGGAACTTATACGCATTCAGCAGTGCTGAAGCATTTTGGTCAAGATGCGGTGATTCATCCGCTACCAACCATTGATGAAGTCTTCCGTGAAGTTGAAGCGGGCGGTGCACATTATGGTTTAGTGCCTGTTGAGAACTCTTCTGAAGGCGTGGTAAACCATACCTTAGATTGTTTCAAAGCCTCTCATTTGAATGTGATTGGTGAAGTTGAATTACGTATTCATCATCAATTTTTAATTTCTGAAAATACACGTAAAGACAGTATTAAACAGATTTATGCTCATCAGCAAACTTTAGCGCAATGTCGCAAATGGTTAGATGCACATTATCCAGGTGTAGAGCGTGTTGCACTAAGTTCTAATGCAGAAGCGGCTCGTCGTATTCGGAACGAATGGCATTCGGCAGCCATTGCATCTGAAACAGCTGCACAGTTATACAACCTAGAAACGCTACACACCAACATTGAAGATAATCCTGAAAATACCACACGTTTCTTGGTGATTGGTCGTGAAAAAGTACCGCAGTCTGGTAATGATAAAACATCATTATTGGTGTCGGCACATGACCGTGCAGGGGCGCTTTTAGAAATTCTTGCGCCATTTGCAAAACATAATATCAGTTTAACCAGCATTGAGACACGTCCTGCACTTCCTGAAAAATGGGCGTATGTGTTCTTTATTGATCTTGAAGGTCATATCGAACAAGAGCATGTAAAAGCTGCGATCGAAGAAATTCGTCCATTGGTTAAAGAAGTTCGCGTATTGGGTTCTTACCCAATTGCAGTGTTATAAGGTTCGATGCGTTCACATGTCTCAACCGTTATTTAAAAAAGTTGCATTTATTGGTTTGGGTTTGATCGGTTCAAGCCTAGCTCGAGTGATCCAAGCAGGTCAGCTTGCTGAAACAGTCGTGGCTTCTACGCGATCTCAAAAAACCTTGGATGATGCATTGGCTTTGGGTTTGATCAGTGCAGGTTTTAATAATCCGATTGATGCAGTTCAAGATGCTGATTTGATTGTGTTGGCACTTCCTGTACGTGCAACACAAAAGATTCTTGAAACCATTAAACCGTATTTGTCTGAACATGCCATTATTACCGATGTGGGTAGTACCAAAGCTAATGTGGTTGAAGCAGCAAGAGCCGTCTTTGGTGATCAGATTCCTGTTGGTTTTGTACCCGGTCATCCGATTGCAGGTGCAGAACATACTGGTGTGCATGCCGGTAAAGTGGACTTGTTTGTCAATCATAAAGTGATCTTGACGCCGATTCCAAGTAGTGCGGATTGGGCTGTGCAAAAACTCATTCAACTTTGGCAAGCCGCTAAAGCTGAAGTGATTTGTATGGATGTTGAGAAACACGATGAGGTTCTTGCGCATACCAGTCATTTACCACATCTGATGGCATTTAATTTAGTAGGTCAGTTGGCTAATCGTCAGGATAACTTGGATATCTTTCGCTATGCGGCGGGTGGGTTTCGAGATTTTTCCCGTATTGCTGCCAGTGATCCACAAATGTGGCACGATATCTTCTTTGCCAATAAGAAAGCGATTTTAGAGGCTGTCGATGGCTTTGAATCCCAACTGCAAACTTTAAAACAGCTGATTCAAGATGAAGATTCTCATGCATTGATGGGATTGCTTGGAAATGCGCAAGCTGCGCGCCAACATTTTAATCATATGCTTGCTAAGAAACCGTTAATGGAGAAAAACAAAGTGACACAACAATTTACCATTCAGCCCGGTGTTAAATCTTTCCAAGGTAAGTTTACCGTGCCAGGTGACAAATCTGTGTCACATCGTTCAATCATGTTTGGTGCGATTGCAGAAGGTACAACGCATGTCACAGGTTTCTTGGAAGGTGAAGATGCTTTAGCAACCCTTCAAGCTTTTCGTGCCATGGGCGTCAATATTGAAGGGCCTAAAAATGGCGAAGTGACCATTCATGGTGTCGGTATGAATGGATTGAAAGCACCCGTGGGTGAACTCTATATGGGTAACTCTGGGACTTCAATGCGTCTGCTTTCAGGCATGCTGTCTGCACAAAAGTTCGATTCAGTAATGACAGGTGATGCTTCACTCACTAAACGTCCAATGGAGCGTATTGCAAAACCTTTACGTGAAATGGGTGCGCAAATTCAAACCACGGGTGAGCGTGGTACACCACCTGTTTCCATTACAGGTAATCAAGCTTTAAAAGGTATTCATTACGACTTACCGATGGCATCTGCACAAGTTAAATCAGGGATTTTGCTTGCGGGTCTATGGGCTGAGGGTGAAACTGTCGTAACTGAGCCAGAGCCAACACGTGATCACTCTGAGCGTATGCTCCGTGCGTTTGGTTATGACGTAAAAACTGAAGGCAATCGTATCTCACTTCAAGGTGGCGGTAAGCTTGTTGGCACTGAAATTCAAGTGCCTTCAGATATTTCATCTGCTGCATTCTTTATGGTCGGTGCTGCAATTACTGAAGGTTCAGATGTGACACTTGAAGCGGTTGGGATCAATCCAACGCGTACAGGTGTGATTGAAATCTTGAAGCAAATGGGCGCTGACATTACGGTTCAAAATGAGCGTATTGCAGGTGGCGAGCCGATTGCAGATATTCGCATTCAAGGGACACGTACATTAAAAGGCATTCATATGCCTGAAGATCAAGTACCACTTGCGATTGATGAGTTTCCATCATTATTTATCGCAGCGGCATGTGCTGAAGGTCAAACGATTTTAACGGGTGCAGCCGAACTTCGTGTGAAAGAGTCTGATCGTATTCAAGTGATGGCTGATGGTTTGAAAACCATGGGCATCGACTGCACGCCAACTGAAGATGGCATCATTATCGAGGGTAAAGGTCAATCTGGTGAGTGGGGTGCAATCTTCACAGGTGGTGAGATTGAATCTCATCATGATCACCGTATTGCAATGAGCTTCTCGATGGCGGGTTTACGTAGTTCGGGTGAAATCAAAATTGTGGGAACAGAGACGGTAGCGACGAGTTTCCCGACGTTTACTGAATTGACGCAACAAGCTGGACTTTCTATTCAGGTTTCAGAACTTGCATAAGGTTTAAACCTGTTACGGGGCTAAGACATTAGTCGAAGTAGGCTGTCTTAAATCGCCAAATACTGCAAATTTCTTTCAAACCGCCAAGCTTAATGCTTGGCGGTTTTGCATTTATTGCTTATGCTAAAACCATACAATAAAAATGCCTTTGGGTGAAGTAATGAGAAAACTACAATTTATTGCAGATTGTGCAAAGCATGGCGATTCACAAGGTGATTCATGCCAATTAACTCAAGGCTATGTGAAAAATTTATTGACCAAGGAATTGGTGAGTTATGGTTTTGATGTTTCTTCTCAACAAGATCAACAACAATTGGCAGTTCAAGTCGAAGATCATCCAGTTGGACTTGGCGTCAATTGTGATGTTAAAAATGAAAATGGATTGTTGGTCTGTGAAATCAGTGCACATGCTGATGAAGCGCAAGACTGGTTCACTAATATAGAGACACAAAGCGTGATCAAGCAATTAGCCCAAGCGGTTGAAAACACGTTGAAAGAAGATCAAAGTTTTAGTGAATTTCATTGGAAGTGATTCAAATTTAAAACACAAGTTTGGAAATAACGATAGGTCAATGACCCATTCTTCATCCGTGTATTAGAGTACAAAATGTATTTACCTGAACAATTCGAAGAAAAAAGGGCAGAAGTGCTCATCGATTTAATTCAAAAGCATGCACTGGGCTGTTTGATTGTACATGCTCATGGTGAGCTAGAAGCCAATCATTTACCTTTTGAATATGATGCAGATCAGCATCTTCTGTTGGCACACATTGCGAAGAAAAATCCTTTATATCAACGCTTAGAGCAATCACAGCAAGCTCTGGTGGTATTTACGATAAATGATGCTTATGTCTCACCCAATTGGTATGAGGGGAATTTTAAACATCATCGAACAGTGCCGACATGGAATTATGCGGTGATTCACATCAAAGGTCAGGTCAGTCTGATTGAAGATGAGAAAGCGCTTCGAGGCATTCTGGCTAAGCTCACCAGACGTCATGAAGCTCAACAAGATAAGCCTTGGAAGATGGGCGATGCACCTCAGGATTATATCCAAGATCAGTTGCAACAAATCGTTGGAGTTCAAATTGAGATCAAAGATCTCATCGGTAAATTCAAACTCAGTCAGAATCGAAGTGAACAAGACGTTCGAAATGTTGCATCAGCTTATCAGCAAAATGGTCAGTTAAAGCTGAGTGAAATGATGCTAAACGCTTTGGATGAATCAACCCATTCCTCGTAAAACATCTTGTTATTTAAACTCGAGCAACAATGAAATAGACCACCGCTTGGTGGTCTATTTTTGATATAAATTTACGCTGTTAAAAAGCGGGTAATCGCGATACGTAACTGTTTTAAATAACCGGTGAAGAAATGATTTGCCCCAGGTAAAACCGTCAAAATATGACGTTGTGGTTTTGCCCATTCGATCAAGTCAGAAAGTAAGGTAACTTCATCTGCTTCACCATGAATAAACAGGATATCCCCTTTAATCGCAGGTGTTACATAGTGGCGAATCCCTGCAACAGTTGCAGTCGGTAAGCCACAGAGAATCACTTGCTCGGGTTGAATTTCATCTGGTAATGAATGATATGCTTTCGCCATGACATGTGCACCAAAACTAAAACCACCGACATAGAATGGCAAAGTAATGTGTTTTTGACGCACTTGTTTAATGACTTCTAAAATATCATCGGTTTCGCCGAAGCCTTCATCGTGTACGCCATCACTTTGGCCAGAACCACGGAAACTTGGACGATATACCACATAACCGCGCTCTAAGAACATTTGAGCAAGCAGCGTGGGTACTTTGTGTTGTGGGGTGCCACCTTGGAGTGGGTGAGGGTGACAAACGACAGCAAATCCTTTCACATCGCCCTGAGGATAGTCAACAAAAACCTCAATTTTGCCAACAGGCCCTTGAATGAACATTTGTTCAGACATAAATTTACCGATTAAATAGCAGGGGGAATCGGATATTTTACAGTCAATAGTGGCAAAAAACACAAATGGAAATAAAATAAGTCTACTGTTATAGTTTGTTTAATTGTTTTTTGATCAGGTTTCTATGCTCGCCTTAATTTCCCCTGCTAAGACGTTAGATTATGAATCTACACTTCCAACTGATACACATACTTTACCAAGACTCTTAGACCATTCACAACAGCTTATAGACGTAAGTCGTAAGCTTTCAGCGACTGAAATTGCATCATTAATGAGCGTGAGTGAAAAGATTGCAACATTGAATGTGGCTCGCTTTAACGATTGGAATCAAGACTTTAACTTTGCAAATGCACGACAAGCCCTGTTTGCATTTAAAGGGGATGTGTATACAGGCTTAGATGCTTATGCTTTAGCAGATCAAGAGATTGAGTATGCACAGCAACACTTGCGTATGCTATCGGGCTTATATGGCTTATTGCGCCCATTAGATCTCATGATGCCCTACCGTTTAGAAATGGGAACGAAATTGGCCAATCCTCGTGGTCATAACTTGTACGAGTTTTGGGGCAATATCATCACGGATTTAATTAATGAAGATCTTGCAGAAGTAAAATCTGAGTTGTTGGTCAATATTGCATCGGATGAATATTATAAGTCGGTGAAAGAAAGCAAGATTAAAGCTGAGATTATCAAACCAGTATTCCTCGATCAGAAGAATGGTCAATATAAAGTGATCAGTTTTTATGCGAAGAAAGCACGTGGTCTCATAGCTCGATATATTATTGAGAATAAAATTGAACGTGCTGAAGATTTAAAGTCATTTAACACGGATGGCTATTATTTCGATGCAGACAGTTCTTTGAAGGGGGAGCTTGTCTTTAAACGCGACGAACAAGCGGCTTAATCATCGACCTAATGATCTAAGCGTTATTATAAATTTAATGGAATAGAAGAGGCGTAAGCAATGCATATTGATTTGGATCGGTTTATATCACATTGGTTACGCTTTTCATTACTCCTTTCTCTTGATCAGAGATTAAGTCAATCTCTGTTAAATACGCTCATAAAAGCGTACACAGAGCCGCAACGTGCCTACCATACCGTTCAGCATATTGTGGAGTGTTTAGATCATTTCAAAAATGTTCAGTCGGATGTAAATGACCCTATAGCAGTAGAAGTCGCAATTTGGTTTCACGATATTGTTTATGACCCTAAAGCATTAGATAATGAATTACAAAGTGCTGAGTTAATGAAGCGATTTTGCCAAGATATTTTGTCTGGTGAGCAGATTGAAAAAGTTTATGACTGGATTATCTCGACACAAAAACATTTCCCTTCGGATGATCATGACCTGAATACTTTATTGGATATTGATTTAGCAATATTGGGAAGTAGTGCAAAACGATTTGCAGAGTATGAACAACAAATTCAATTTGAATATGCTTGGGTAGATTTTGATATTTACCAAGTGAAAAGAAAACAAGTTCTTCAGCAGTTTGAGCAAATGAATCCCATTTTTCAAACAAGTTATTTTAATCAGCGCTTAGAAAAACAAGCTAAACGTAATTTGGCTGATTCCATGAGTTAACTGATTTAGAAAAAATATCTTTTATTCGCCGTAAACGAAAAATACTTTCATCACAGCGCTAAATTTATGCTTCAAGTTGAAAAAAGGCTATGCCCATGAAGAATAGCCTTTGATTTTTTAGAATTAAAATTCAATCTAAAAATAGTTTAGATTCCTTTGAATGCTTCTATTGCACGAATTCGACTTTGCTTTAAATCAACAATCGGTCTTGGATAATCCAATTTTAAATTAGGATTTTTAGCATAAGGATCATGAATACTTTTGGCATCTAAATGTGAAAGTTCAGGAACCCAGCGTCGAATATATTCACCTTCAGCATCGAATTTCTGAGACTGACTGATCGGATTAAATACTCTGAAATAAGGCACTGAATCAGTCCCTGTAGAGGCACACCATTGCCATCCACCATTATTGGCAGCTAAGTCGCCATCGATGAGATGTTGCATGAACCATCGTTCGCCTAGACGCCAATCAATCAACAAATTTTTACTGAGGAACATCGCAACAATCATTCGAACACGATTGTGCATCCAACCTGTTGCTAACATTTGACGGATCCCTGCATCCACGATGGGCACGCCAGTCAAACCTTGTTGCCAAGTTTCGAGGTCTTCAGGGGCATCTCGCCATTGGATGTTTTGCGTATTTTCTCTAAATGGTAAATGCTTTGATACTCTGGGAAAATCATACAAAATATGTTGATAGAATTCACGCCAAAGCAATTCATCTAGCCACGTTTGCTGACCTTCGGAATCGAAATTTAAATACCCTTGTTGAGCGCTAAAGAGTGCTTGAAGACATTGGCGGATAGAAATCGCACCAACATTTAAATAAGTCGAAAGTTGACTCGTTCCATTGAGAGCAGGGTAGTCACGTTCGGCTTTATAGAATTCCACTTGATCATCAATGAATTGACTCAAAACGTCCAAAGCGTGTTGCTCACCAACCGCAAGTTCATACTCATTTTTTTTAAATTCAGGATAAAACTGTTGGATGCTAGGAATCGGTTCTATTAAGACTTCATCTAAACGAGTTTCATTTTGAATCTGTGGCAAATCATAACAAGTCGGTAGGGAGATGCTGAGTTGTTCATAGCAATTTTTTTTGAATGCACCAAAAACTTGATACGGCAAATTCGATTTATTGCGAATCGATCCAAGTGGAAACAAGGTGCGATCATCATAGCGCTCGAAGCCAACCTTGATGTGCTGAAGTGATTGCTCAACAGCTAAATCACGCTGTATTTCATTGAAGCCCGCTTCTTGATTGGCATGGACAGATTGAATGTTTAGTTGCTGACATAATGCTGAAAGGTGAGCGGGGATATCTTTCCAAAGCGGAATAGATTTCACCAATAGTGGAATGTTGTAGTGTTCAAGGCTGATTTTTAGTTGTTGGAGTTGTTTAAGGTAAAAATCGATTTTGATTGGGGCATCATCGTGTAGCTTCCATTGATCAGGTGTCAGATAAACAATGGCAATGGTTGTTCCTGCTTGTGAGGCATGCCACAAAGCCGTCTGATCATGAACACGTAAGTCTTGTCTAAACCAAATCAAATGCATGTCTAACTTCAATCTTTGAACTTTTCTTGATTATATAAAGATTAAATTCAGTCACCGTTTATGCAATGTAAAGATTTTATCTATTCGAAGATAAATTCGCCGAAAGAATAGAGTCACGGGTTGAGTTAAAAACGAAGCAACAAAAAAGGCAAAGTAAATACTTTGCCTTTTACCTTAAAGATCAAATGATCTTAGTGGTGGTGACCACCTGCACCGTGTACGTGACCGTGATCTAATTCTTCTTGAGAAGCTTCGCGAATTGATACGATTTCAACATCAAACGTTAAGTCTTGACCAGCCAATGGGAAGTTAGCATCAACGATTACGTTTTCGCCTTCAACAGATTTAACAGTTACGATTTGAACGCCATCATCAGTTTGAGCTTGGAATTGCATACCCGCTTCGATGTTTTCAACGCCTTGGAACATTTTTGCTGGAACTTCTTGAACTAAATCAGCATTGTATTCGCCATAACCTTCAGCTGCAGGAACTTCTACAGTGAATTTATCGCCAACTGCTTTACCTTCTAATGCTTTTTCAAGACCAGGAATAATGTTTCCAGCACCGTGCAAATATGCAAGTGGTTCTGCTTGAGATTGGTCGAGAGTCTCGCCTTCAGCATTCGTCAATTTATAGTTAAAAGAAACCACAAGGTCATTTGCAATAACAGTCATGTTAATGATCCATACAATATTTTAAGGGTACATCATAAAGTGAAATACAGTTTTTGTAGACTAAATTTGCTAAAAAAATGCAATTTCCATGGTTTTGCCATGTTTTATGATCGTTTTTTCATTGATTGGGGCATATTTTTGGATTTCAATGCAATTTAATTTTGGGTGCGATTTTGCGTGCGACAAAATCCTTTGCTGTTAACAATCCTGCATGCGCATACCCATAAATCGTGGCTTGATGTAGACGATAGAGTGATACATACATCGATTTCGCCACAAAACCTTGTACATTGACCTGTCCAAGGAGTTCACCGACTGCTTTATTTTCACTTAAAGAAACCAATGAGCCTTTGTCTGAGAAATTAAACATCGGCTGCGGTTTACCTTTAATACGTGCTTTGATCGCCTCCACCATAAAAGTTGCCTGCTGGCTGGCTACTTGTGCACGAGGACCCAGCGGTTGATCACGAGCATCGAGTATACAATGCGCACAGTCACCTAGAGCAAAGATATTCGGGTCAGCTTTGGTTTGCAGTGTCGCAAAAACCTCTATGCGTCCCATACGATCTTTGGTGAAACCTTCCAGCTCTTGAATCACTTTAGGTGTTTTGATCCCTGCTGCCCATACTTTAAGTTCAGCGGGAATGCTGGTGCCATCATTAAAGTAAATATTTTGAGCATCGACTTTCTCAACACGTTTCGCAGTGAGAACATTCACTTTCATCAGTTCGAGTTGTTTAAGGCTATGCTCTGCTATTTTTTTGGACAAAGCCGGTAAGATTCGATCTGCACCTTCAATCAGGCTAATCACCACTTTTTGAGGGTTAATTTTGTTTAAACCATACTTATAAAAATTTTGTTTGGCATGAACCAGTTCTGCTGCTAGTTCAACACCCGTTGCGCCTGCACCAATAATTCCAATATGTAATTCACGATCTGTGTTTTGATTCTGTGCATCCAAATACAGATGTAGTAAATCTTGCTGAAAAATCTCAGCTTGAGTCGGCGTGTCGAGGTAGTGACAAAAATCTTTCACGCCTGTGGTATTAAAATCATTTGAGACTGAACCGACTGCCAAAATCAATGTGTCATAACTGAGCGCCAAGGTTTCATTACTTTGTTCATATTTGGATGCTTGAGATTTCGCTAAAATAATCTGTTTTTGATCACGGTCAACATTTTCTAAACGACCTAATACGAACTCATAATGATGCTTGACTGAATGCGCAAAATAATGGGTTCCTTCATCATGCGTATTCATGGTGCCTGCAGCAATTTCATGCAAGAGCGGTTTCCAGATATGCGTCAGCTTTTGATCGACTAAGGTGATTTTTGCTTTTTGAGATTTGCCGAGCGTGTCACCGAGTTGAGTGGCAAGTTCGAGACCGCCTGCACCACCACCTACAATGACGACATGATGGAGTTTTGAATGATTTTCTTTTGACATAATTGACCTATTATTATTTGATTTAAAAGCATAAAAAAAGAGATGGTATTAATATGCCATCTCTTTTATCTAAATCAGACTTAATTGTTCAACATGTTACAGATTTACAATAAAAAGTTGATCAATTTGATCGGGATTGAATGATTACTCTATTATTTTGAGTACTTTAGGAACTAATGGATTGAATTTCGACCCCAGTATTATAAACAGAATAAAAGTACGATTCTCTTTTCCTTCTCTTTAACAAATCTCATTTCCTTTCCTATAAGCAGAGGGATGTACTGTGGTGAGTTTGCTTTTAGTTCAATAAATGGATTTTAGCCTGACTTTCAGCACCCATTGAAAATAATGATTTAAACCAAATGATTGTTTTTTCAAACCAAGAGGCTTCCTCAAGCTGAACTTCATCTTCAATCATGATGCTTTTAATCAGTTTATGGTCTTGATAAACGTTGACTTGAGCCAGTTGAACCATTTTTGCTAATGGCGCAGTCAATGACGAAGTTACGAGCTCTACATTCAAATGGGTTTTAGTTTGAGTTAGCGGTTCAACAGCACTGAGTACCCCAAATTGATCAGGTTGCATCAGTCGATAATTCACATTATCAAATTGAGTTAAATCAATCATCACGTCTGGATTGAACAGCGCAGTGGTCGCCAGCTTAGGTTGTTTAGATTCAACTTTAAACATTTTCAAAGTCGATTGAATCACAGGAAGTTCAGCAATCAGTTGTTTGTCTTTGATGATCACTTCATTACGACTGTAGGTATAAGCAAGGTTCATTAATTTATGAGCAACTTCAGCACGCTTAAACGCATTCTTTGCGCCTAAAACCACCACGATCAAACGACGATGGGGTGCATCAAAATGGGTGGTCACGCGATTCGCCGTGAGTGCAAGATTATAACCTGCAGCTTTGGTAAAGCCTGTTTTCAAACCATCTACGCTATTGTCTTGCTGTAATAAAATATTGGTTGCACGGTGAAAATGGTGGTTATAGGTAAAACTGGGTTGTTTTGAATAATAAAGATAATCAGGGGTTTCAACGGAAAGTGCCTGACCCAATAGAGCCATATCATGCGCTGTTGAATAATGATCATCCATCGTAATACCTGCAGTATTAGAAAAATGCGTGTCTTTCATGCCCAATGCTTTGGCTTCTTGGTTCATACGTGTAAGAAACTTCGGAATATCGCCTGAAATGCGTTCAGCCAAAGTCACGGCCGCATCATTTGCAGACATCACGATTAACCCTGCCAACAATTGATCTACCGTGATTAGCTCATTGGGCTTTAAGTACATTTGGGATTCATCCCACTGCACGATATTCACCACAGGGGTCGCTGTTAAAATCTCATTCTTATTTAACTTGCCTGCTTGTATATCTTTCAATGCGATATAGGCCACCATCATTTTGGTCAGTGAAGCGGGAGCACGTTGTACATGACTATTATGTTCAGCAATGATTTGACCCGATTGCGGATCAAGTATCGTCCATGCTTCAGCTTCAACGCTCAGTGGATCGATTTTGAGTAAGCTTGCATGTAACAATGTTGTGCAGAAAAAACTGATGAGAACGCAGAGTGAGATGATGATTTTCAACGGTATTACCTTTTAAAGCCGATCCAGTGGCAGTGAGATATCAAGCACCCCGCATGCTATGCCTTTTTTTTTGGCTTCGCTAGTCAGTTTTGTAGACAAATACAACGAACTGAGCAAGTCTTGTAAAAAAAATGATAATCTAGATGCAAATTTTCGCTTTAGTATTTTAAAGACTTATTATGTTGCATTATCAGATCGAATTTGACGATTATCGTCAGCATCTCATCCACGTGACTGTACGTTTTGTCGCAGAACCGACTCAAGTGTTGTCCTTACCGACTTGGATTCCGGGTAGCTATCTTATACGTGAATTTTCTAAGCACATCGAAGGCGTGCGTGCTTATGATGAAGATGGTCGTTTATTGCAAATTCGTAAGAATGAAAAAAATAAATGGCAGTTGTTCAATACCGACTTTGAGCTGATCACTGTTGAATATGATGTCTATGCGTATGATCTGTCTGTACGTGGGGCGTATGTCGATCAAACGCGTTTATATGTCAATCCTGCGTGTGCATGTTTAGGTTTAGATGGTCAGGAAGATAAGGCAGTTGAGGTGGAATTATTTTTACCTCCTGAATTAAAGCACTTTCAACTGGCGACAGGACTTCCTTCTAAAAGCTTAGTCAAAGGTCGTTACACACTCAAAGCAAAAAATTATGCTGAACTGATCGACTCGCCTTTTGAATTGGCAGATCAAACACGTTTTAGTTTTGAGGCCAATGGCATTCCGCATGAGTTTGTGGTTTCAGGCAAACATGCCATGAATGAACAACGCATGAAACAAGATATTGAAAAAATCTGTGCGACAGAAATTTCAATGTTTGGTTCAGCGCCATTTGAACACTATACGTTTATGACCATGGCAACAGGAAATAGTTACGGTGGTTTGGAACATCCAAACAGCACCAGTTTGATTTCTCCGCGTGATGATTTACCTAAAGCCAATGAACCTGTTGAACCATCGAAAGATTACCAATGCTTTTTAGGTTTGTGTAGCCACGAATATTTTCATTCATGGTTGGTCAAATTCATTCGTCCTGAAAACTTTGTGAACTATGATTTAAACAAAGAAGGCTATACCTCTTTGCTTTGGATTTTTGAAGGATTCACGTCTTATTACGATGATTTGATTTTGCTTCGTAGTGGTGTGATCAATCAAGAGTCATATATCAAACTATTAAAATCGCAAATTGATCGTTACTTACAAAACCCAGGTCGTGCAATTCAGACTGTCGCTGAGTCGAGTTTCGATGCGTGGGTGAAGTTTTATCGTCAGGATGAAAACTCAAATAATGCTGGTACAAGCTACTACAACAAAGGCTGTTTAGTGGCGCTTTGCTTAGACTTAGGATTACGTTTACGTGGTTCAAGCCTGGATGCATTGATGCGTAAGTTGTATGAAAATGCACAAAATGGCATTCAGGTGAATGAACGTACGATTTATGAGTTGTGTAATGAACTGACAGGTGATGATTGGTCTGAGCAAATTAATCATTTGATCAATACCACAGATGAATTGCCACTAGATCAGTTGTTCCCAGAGTTTGGTTTAAGCTACAGCTTAAATAATGAAAAATCGCTTCCGTTTGGTTTGAAGTTAGTCGATAAGCCTGAAGGGGTGTTGATTCAATCTGCACGCCGTGATGGTGCTGCGGTACTTGCAGGACTTTCTGCCAATGATGTGATTGTGGCGATTGATGGTTTAAAAGCGACAACGAAACTTGTTGAGCAATACGCCAAGCAAGATGGAACGTATACCGTGTATGCTTTCCGCCGTGATGAGTTTATGCAATTTGATGTGAACGCTTCAGGTAGTTCATTAACTGAAGTTGAACTCAAAGTTGAAGATCAAGCTAAGGCTGAGAAATGGCTGAAAGCTTAATTGCTAAGTTCTAATAACTCATGTAAAACCCATAGTTAGCTATGGGTTTTTTATTGGTGAATAATGAAAGTATATAAGTATAGGTATGGTTCTAAGAGGGATTTGGAAACTCTAGCATCGATGAAATTATTTGCACCAAATCGTAATAAGTTGAATGATCCTTGTGAAGGGGTATTTGTTGATGAAATTGTGTCAGATAAAGGAAATTCTTTACATCCATATTTTAGAAAACAATTTAAAATATTCTACGAAGAATGTGAAAATATAGGTATTTATTCTTTAAGTAAAACACCAATAGATGAATTGCTTTGGGCCTATTATGCTAATTCTCATAACGGTTTTTGTATCGAATATGATTTAGATGAGCTACTTAAAATAAATGATTTAAAAACATATTTTGATGTTAATTAACCCGAATCGCGGATAAGAAATTGACTTGAAAAATAAGAGGACTAGAGCCATCAGTTGAGTTACCACACAAAACTCACAACTCTAGTCCTAATGTTTAATAGTACCGAATTATTCTGCTTAATTGATGATTTCTTTCTCAAATTTGAAGCAACCTATTGAAATTTTCTTAAGCAAAGTAATCGTTCCTTAAGAATCAGAACTGCTCATTTAACCATTTCAGAAATCTGTTTTATCGCTATTTGGTACAAATGTTCTCATTTCACTAATTTCAAAGCCTTTTTCACATGGTTGAAACAGGATAAAAATCATTTATTTAAAAGCTTACCCTGTTACCAACGGATGATTCATCTGATCAATAGGCATCAATTAGCTC
>NZ_JCAKMZ010000032.1:0-39464 GCF_059515865.1 Acinetobacter sp. CY73
TCAGCAATATGATAATGCGCCGCCAATTCTAGCTGAGTGTTGTAGTTTCTTAAGTAATTGAGCATTAACAACAATTGATCCTCAAGCGCTAATGTATGAGGACGCCCTGATTTCTTTTTAAGTGATTCTGCTTTTGCTAAAACCTCGACCATTTCAGTAAAAACTTGCCGAGGTACGCCAACCAAGCGTTTGAATTCAGAATCTGAAAAATGGTTTAATTTCTGATATCTCATGACATTTATATGGGGATAGTTTTTACTTTCGCAAGAGGTCTATTCATTGTTGCTTTTTTATCGGAATATCAGCGTATGATCGCTTAGATCTATGGATGAGTTACTGACCAGTTATCGACAAATTCACAGATTCATGGCTTAATCGGATTGGTCGCAAATTCAACAAAGAAGCTGATGTACGCTAGATATCGATTGAAATCGGCACTTTAGTCTAATGTTGATTTTAAGAAAAACTATATAGTGTAAATAAGGATTCGAATTGTTGATTTAAATCATATTTCCAGAGCTTTTTAGTCGCTCAAACATATTATGTGTTGATTTTAAAATGCTCGCTATTTAGGAATGTGATATTACTATTCAGCTCAGTATAAATGGGTATACTAAGAATCTCTTGTATAAAAAGTAGCAATATCAGGAAAGACAATGACTGCACGTATTCAAAAAGGCAAGTTAGCGATTGCTAAAGAACTCTACGATTTTATCGAAAATGAAGCTTTACCAGGTTCAGGTTTAAACAGTGAAACATTCTGGAAAAGCTTTGAACAAGTTGTTGTTGATCTTAGTCCAAAAAATAAAGCATTACTTGCTAAGCGTGATGACCTTCAAGCCAAAATTGATGAATGGCATCGCAATAATAAATTTGAATTAGGTGCTTACAAAGCGTTCCTAACTGAAATTGGCTACTTGCTACCAGAAGTAGAAGATTTTCAAATTACCACTGAAAATGTAGATGAAGAAATTGCATTATTGGCAGGTCCACAATTGGTGGTACCTGTACGTAATGCACGTTACTGCTTAAACGCAGCTAACGCACGTTGGGGTTCTTTATATGACGCGCTTTACGGCTTTGATGTGATCCCAGAAGAGGGTGGCGCAGAAAAAGGTAAAGGTTATAACCCTGTACGTGGTGCTAAAGTTATCGAGTTTGCTAAAAACTTCTTAAATGAAAACTTTGCGCTTGCAAATGGTTCGCATGCTGATGCAACGAAGTATGCAGTCCAAAACAACCAATTGGTTGTAACCTTAAAAGATGGTTCACAAACTACACTTGCGCATGAAGCACAATTTGTTGGTTATAACGGCGAAGAAGTTGCGCCTAACGAAATCGTTCTTTTAAACAACGGTTTGCACGTCATTATTGCTGTTGATGCAACAAGCCCAATTGGTCAAACTGATGCGGCTGGCGTTAAAGATCTAATCTTAGAATCTGCTGTAACCACCATTCAGGATTTGGAAGATTCTGTTGCGGCTGTTGATGCTGAAGAAAAAGTTGAAGGCTACCGTAACTGGTTAGGCTTAATGCGTGGCGATTTAACAGAATCTATCGAGAAAAACGGTAAAATGGTTACTCGTGCATTAAACCCAGACCGTACATGCAAGAACTTAATCGGTGGTGAAACTAAACTGCACGGTCGTTCATTGATGCTACTGCGTAACGTAGGTCACTTAATGACAAACCCAGCGATTCTTGTAGATGGCGCTGAGATCTACGAAGGTATTATGGATGCGTTAATCACGCCATTATTGTCTTTTGCAGATATCAAAGGTGAAAACGAAATCAAGAACTCGCGTAAAGGTTCTATGTACATCGTTAAACCAAAAATGCATGGCCCAGAAGAAGTTGCATTTGCAGTTGAACTATTTGAACGCGCTGAGCAAGCACTAGGTTTACCTGCGAAGACATTGAAAATTGGTATTATGGATGAAGAACGTCGTACATCTGTAAACCTGAAGAACTGTATTGCACAAGCGAAAGACCGTACCATCTTTATTAATACAGGTTTCATGGATCGTACAGGTGATGAAATCCATACATTTATGGAAGCAGGTCCATTCGTTCGTAAAGGCGAAGTGAAAGCGCAAACATGGTTCCCAGCGTATGAGAACCGTAACGTGATGATCGGTTTACAAACGGGTTTATGTGGTAAAGCGCAAATTGGTAAAGGCATGTGGCCAAAACCAGATATGTTGCTTGACATGTACAAATCTAAAACTGAGCATCCTGAAGCAGGTGCAAGTTGTGCATGGGTTCCATCACCAACAGGTGCAACCATCCACGCAATGCATTACCACCAAATCAGTGTAGCGCAACGTCAAAAAGAGTTAAAAGAAACTGAAGCATTGTCTTTAGATGATCTTTTAACGCCTCCTTTAGCGACAGACACCAACTGGACTGAAGAAGAAAAAATCAAAGAACTTGAAAATAACTGTCAAGGGATCTTGGGTTATGTGGTTCGTTGGGTCGATCTAGGTGTAGGTTGTTCTAAAGTACCAGACATCAATGATGTTGGATTAATGGAGGATCGTGCAACTTTACGTATTTCCTCTCAACACGTTGCAAACTGGTTGCGTCATGGTGTTGTGACTAAAGCGCAAGTTGAAGAAGTACTTAAACGTATGGCTGTCATTGTAGATCAGCAAAATGCCAATGATCCGCTTTATACGCCAATGGCACCTAACTTTGATGGTTATGCATTCCAAGCGGCATCTGATTTAATCTTTAAAGGTGGAGAGCAACCTGCAGGTTATACAGAGCCATTGCTACATGCTGCACGTTTAAAGCTAAAAGGTTATACAGGTGATTAATCCTGTCTAGTAAAAAAAGCCTCTTCGGAGGCTTTTTTATTGAAAGTTTCTAAAGATTAAAATTGTTTCATTTTTGATAGATTGTTTGGCTTTAAATTTGAGTTAACATTCACTTAAGCTAAATGAATTAAGAGTTGAGCCTTCACATGTGCGCAAACTTCAAGCCGATCACACTCCAACAAATACCAGAACTACAATTACCTGAAATAAATTTTAATTATGAACTTGAAATATATCCAAATTACGAGACTCCATTACTGTTTAAATCCGAACAAGGCTTGGAATGGCGGTTGGTTAATTTTGGATTAATTCCTAAATGGGCAAGTGAAAAAACTGATATCAAGTTTACTTACAATGCCAGAAATGAAACCTTAGCAGAGAAAAGTAGTTTTCAAGGGTCATTTCTCAAGCATAAGTTCGGGGTGATACCCATTACAGAATTCTATGAAATGAAATACGTCAATGGGCGTGCACAACGGTGGGGTGTACGTCGTAAAGATGGAAAAGCTTTTTTTATTGCTGCGTTATATGAGATTGTCAGCATTGGAGATCAGATCATACGTTCAGCAACCATGATTACGATGGATGCGATTGATCATGCGATGATGAAAGAATTTCATGAGCCGGGAGATGTGAAGCGTTCAGTTGTGATTATTCCACACGACAGATTGGAAGAGTGGTTAAGTCTTAAAACGACAGATATTCAAACATTCATCCAAGGATTTCCAGTGGATGAGTTTGAATGTTTTTACTGTCCTAAGCCTTCAAAAACCGTAAGCCCTAATCAATTAGGTTTCTTTTAATCTATGTCAGTTGCTATATATGCTTCGAACTTTTAAATTTATGCGCCACTTATTGTATTGTCATTAATGAGATAAATTTTTAAATATATGCTTCAAACTATCGATCATTTTTTCTATTTGTAATGGTGTTAAGCCATCAAAAGATTGTTCGAGTACCACACTCATCAGATCAGATATTTTGATCGTCATTTCAGTACCTTTTTCGGTGAGTATGACACGTGTAATCCGTGCATCATTTTCACAAGAATAAGTGTCTACAAAGCCTTCGTCTTTTAAGCGATACACAATTTTAGTGGTGGTCGACATTTTAGAAACGATCATTTCTGACAGCTCTGACACACTTGCATTCGGTTTAGTCGAAAGAGCGAGCAGTAATCTGCGTCGAGAATTATCAACACCATACTTTTTAAGAACGTGATCGACGTTAAGGACGTACTGTGAATGAACCTGAGATACCCAATAAAATGGAAAATTCTCCAAATTAAATGAATCGTAAGTCGGTAAAAACTTAGCATATTTTTTTGACATTGTTGTGTCCTTAATATTGTTTTTATTGATAAATCGTTTTATTTGCGTGTAGCTATATTAATAGATAATTCTTACACAAATCAATATATCTTCAATAGCTTATGGGTAAAATAGATAAAATATATATAAAAAGTCGCTAACTATGGATAGTAATTATCAAGTATTCATAAAATTGTAAAGAAAATCATATATGCAATTGAGATTAAAAATATTTTTGTAAATGGCATTCTAAGCGACTAAGGAAGGTATGTGATATCTATATTTTGCTGATGATTAAGCTAGCCTTGAAAGGAGCCGTCAGAACTTGAGATTAACTCTGATTTTATGGCAAATCCAATGCTAATTTAAGTTCTAAACGATTAAGAAATTTTTATTATAATAATTCTTTTATAGATGCAAATTTAAGTTTGAAGGTAGATCTAAATTTTCGACTTAGATCAATCAAATGTAAAAATAATTTTTTTTTTATGATCTGTTGATTACAAATCACAATTCTTATGCATAATAGCAAGATCTATAGTTGAAAAGGTATCTGTTGTGGATCCATCGCCGTGTTGGTTAAATTTTTTTGCATCATATTTGAATAATAAGAAGACGGAGATCTGATATGGAGTTTCTATTAGATCCGGGTATTTGGGTTGGATTAATTACTTTAATTATCCTAGAGATTGTTCTAGGTATTGATAACCTCGTATTTATCGCAATTCTTTCTGAAAAACTCCCTCCTGAACAACGTGATAAAGCACGTGTCATTGGTTTATCACTCGCATTGTTCATGCGTCTGGGTTTGCTGTTTGCAATCTCATGGTTGGTCACGTTGACCGAACCATTGATTACCGTATTTGATTTAACATTTTCAGGGCGAGATTTGATTCTGTTGTTTGGTGGCTTATTTCTTGTATATAAAGCCGTTACTGAGCTACATGAAATCATGGAAGGTAAGCCTGAGATCAAAGCAACTTCAAATGTCGTATATGCTGGATTTACAGTTGTTGTCGCGCAAATCGTGATTCTTGATGCTGTATTTTCACTAGATTCTGTGATCACTGCAATTGGTATGGTAGATAACATCTACGTGATGATGGTTGCGATGGTGGTTGCAATGGTCGTGATGTTAATCGCATCTAAGCCGTTGACCAAATTTGTAAATCGTCATCCAACGGTTGTGATTTTGTGCCTAAGTTTCTTATTATTAATTGGTGTAAGTTTAATCGCAGAAGGGTTTGGTTTTCATATCCCTAAAGCGTATATCTATTCAGGTATTGGTGTTGCGATTGTTATTGAAGCATTTAACCAATTCTCTAGTCGTAATCAAGAGAAGAACGAAGCAAAAATCCCACTTCGTCATCGCACTGCGGATTCAATTTTAAAGTTGATGGGCAGCAAGCTTGATGCAAGCGTAGGTGATGACAATGCTGATGATTCAAATGCAGCATTTGGTGATGAAGAACGATATATGGTGGGTGGGGTACTCTCACTTGCTGAGCGTCCAGTTGCTTCGATTATGACACCTCGAAATCAAATTTCTTGGGTCAATATTGAAGATGATGTTGAAGCCATTCGTGAGCAAGTACTTTCGGTACCACACAGCTTGTTTCCAGTATGTCGTGGTCAACTGGATAAAGTGATTACGATTGTACGTGCGAAAGAATTGATTGATGCTTTAGATGATCCAGAGCAGTTAAAACAATTACTTAAACGAGTTCGTCCTATCTTCATTTATGAAAAAATGAAGGTGATTGATGCCATTAATACATTACGTACCTCTAAGGGTTCTTTGGTTCTCGCGACCAATGAGTATGGCAACATACAAGGTTTAATTTCTCCGCTAGATGTTTTCGAAGCAATCGCGGGTGAATTCCCAGATGCGGATGAACAACTTGATTTGGTGAAGTTGGATGAGACGACTTGGAAAGCTTCAGGTATGTTGGACTTGTATCAATTAGAATTGGCGCTTGATATTCTAGACTTAGATCTGGTTCAAGAAGATTCTGGTTATTTCAGCGTTGCTGGCCTTATCTTAGATAAAACCAATGGTGATGTAAAAGTGGGTACGATCATTGATCATGAATCAGTGAAATTTGAAATTCTTGAAATGGATGAAACACGAATTAAGACAGTGAAAATTACAACTCTGGCTTAATAGTCCTTTGATTATGAAGATTTCGCAATAAAAGAAGCCTCACACATGTGAGGCTTCTTTTATTGGTCAAATTGTTTAAGTTGACTTTTTCAGATGAGTTATATTTAAAGAATTCATGCAACTCGAATATTTTCTAAAATTGTTGGCCAAATATTCTGATGAGATCTTTTAAACATCTGCATATGCCCAATTGAATGCTGATTAAATGATTTTGGTTCAATTTCAATCATTTGAGTCTCTGCATTGGGGTAAAGTCTTAATAAATCTTTTACATTTGCTTTCGTGGCAATTTCATCATCGGTTGCCCATAAAGCTGTAATCGGCGTCCGTACTTGATCATGGTAATCTTCAAAAATGGTTTTACCAATTGCATTGATCACATAGCCGGGCTGACTGCAAAATTCTGCCCACTGTTTAGCAACATCTTTAGGTAGGTTTTCACCCATACCAATCTTTTGAGTTGGACCGTAGCCGATGGTTATTCGCGCGATTGGGAAAACCACCTTAAACATTAAAGGGGCAAGTAGTTTGGTGCGACCTGTTAAGTTTTTAACATGACCTGTAGAGCCTGCAATCGCAACTAATTTTTCAACTTTACAATGATTTGGAGCGATACCTAAAAGTTGACCACCTGCACTATGTCCAATCATTAGAATATGGTTTACACCTGTTTTTTCACATAACGCATCGATCATGGCGGGTAGATCAAGTTGTCCCCAATCTTGAATACTGGCTTTTGAGTCTTTTAATTTTCCATATAAGGACTCACCAATCCCTCTAAAGTCAAAACTCATGACAGGGTGACCTTGTTCAGCTAACCAGATTGCAAAGGCATTGTAAAAATTCATAGTAATGCCAGTGGCAGGGCTGATGAGGATCGGTTTTAATTTTATATCTGCTTGAACAGGGTAGAACCGTGCAGCCAGGAGATAATGATCTGCACAGGGTACATGTAATTTTTCATAGGGTGTGGTGGTCATGCGCTAGTATAAATTGTGATAATTAAATTTAATTTATACCGTTTTACTGCGTTTAAAGAGATGAATAACTGACTTAAAAGTCATCTGATCTTCGTTTTAATCCTGTTTTAAGGTTTCGGGAATAAAAATAAATCGAGGAATGAAGTATGTTCAATCCAGAACCATTGGAATGGTCAGTCAAAATTTCGATTATATTCAGTGGTGTTTTTCTTTGGGTAGGCATGGTAACAGGTGTATGGAAATATGTACAAATCTTAAATTCAGATGTTGATAGAGCGCATTATTATGTAGATATTGCGCATAGAAGTAGCCTGTTATATGCACCAGCGAATTTGATTATTGGTGTCATGGCTCATTACTCGAGCTGGAGTGAATGTGTAAATTTGATCTGTGTATTGACCAATTTATTGTTTTTTAGTTTTGCGATTATCAGCTATGCCATGCATGGCTTACTTAAGGACACAACGAATCAATTCAAACAACCACATCAATTGGGAAAATTTACGCTTCAAGCATGGTAAATGTGCAGTGCAATGATTGCTTTAATATTGGGAGAAGGTGGTAACGACGACTACTCTGATTATTGGTGTCATACGAAATTTTGTTTAAGAAGTTTTTTTGATTTGTAGCTTAGAATGCACTTAAAAATTGTGAGAAATCCATCATACTTAATTCGGGATGAGTGTAAAAAGATTAGAATGAAGAGTTCACTGAGGCTATTTTTGCTATGGTTTTTATTATATTGAGATCATTCAATGTCTGATTGAAGATGGATGACGAGGTCATCCACCTGTCAATCAGTTGTATTATTTTGTTCGTTTACTGAGACAGTACGGAATTTTAAATCAATAAAAGCCCAAGTATAGAATGCAAGGGATACAACCAATGCATAAGCGAAAAATTCAGGTTTTAAGTTGCCTTGGATCGTACCTTGAAGCAATAAAGTCAGCATTAAAGCTATTGTGGTACTTAGAAAAACTACAGCATTATTATTTGCCTTCAGGGTGTTAATGAAGACTTGCTTATTGAAATGTAATGATAACATCTCCATCCCTCCTGTTGAAATGAAGACCAATTCAAATGAAATTAGTCGGATTTGTATTTATAGTTTTAACTTATATTTTTAGATAAAGCAAGATTTAACTCATTATTATGAAATATAAATGTGACAGTAATATGACACAATTGATAAAATTCTTATTTATTTTATAAAAATACGAAGACCAAAAATTTCGGATTAAATTTAATATAGTGTGGATTAAATCACATGATAAGGACTAACTATCAGAATTAAATAGTAAAATACAATGTTTATGAAGAGTAATTTGTGAATGAGTTTATGAAGAATCGTAAATAGTTATGGGTCATCTTTAGTGAGTACTTGTAACAAAAGACTTACAAGGATGAAATAAATTTTGTCATCATATTTTTAAGAAAATTTAATTTTTATTATTAATCGTTCATCTGGAAAAATTAAATCTAAAGTGTAATCAATAAAAGTCCGTGGGATAAACGAGACGATTATTGCTCACCAGCAGCTCAAGGTTTGGGTAAAACCATGAAGCGCCATTCAATTTAATCTGTTATTTCTTCAACTTGTCGATAGCAATGCAAAGAACTAAAACGATCAATGATGGAATAAGCCATGCGAGGTTTTGTGCACTGAGTGGTAGATGCGTAATCCATTGAGGTAGCGCATTTTCAAATCCTGCCACTTTTAAACCATCAATGATTCCGAACGCAAAAGCGACCGCCGTCACGGGTGCAATTACTCGAGAAGGTTGATTGAAAAAGTTCCAGCAGAAACCAAGTAAAATCACAGTAATTGCAGGTGGGTAAATTGCACTTAATACCGGAACTGAGAATGCAATTAATTTAGTCAAACCTAAGTTTGAAATAACAAATGCAAAACCAACGAGAATTAAAACCCATTTTTGATAACTGAGTTTTGTGATTTGCGAGAAATACTCAGCACATGCACAGGTCAGTCCAATTGCAGTTACCATACACGCAATAAAAATCATTGCACCGAGGAATAATGAACCGTAATCACCAAAGGCATGTTGCACATAAGCATGCAGAATGATTGCACCATTTGCAGCATTCGGCGCTGTATCATGACTTCCTAAGCCTAATTTAAATAGACTGAGATAGACAAGGGTTAAACCGATCCCTGAAATTAAACCTGCATAAACTGCATATTTAGTAATCAAGGCTTTATCGGTGACACCGCGTGAACGAATGGCATTAATAATCACAATACCAAATACCAATGCTCCTAACGTGTCCATGGTCAGATAACCATTCACAAAACCTTCGGAGATTGGACTGGCTACATAGTTATCGATAGGGGCTGGAATCATTCCTGTAGGAATTAAAAATGCAGAACCACCAAGAATAATTAAAGCTAAGATTTTTAAAGGGGACAGGACATAGCCGACAGTGTCTAAAATCTTATTTGGATAGAGCGATACAAGCGTAACGAATGCAAAATAAATCGCACTATAGATCAATAAACTTGAAGCGGACGTTCCAAAGTATGAAGAGAAACCAATTTCATAAGACACGGTTGCAGTACGTGGAGTCGCAAATAATGGACCGACAGCAAGGTAGCATGAAATGGTTAAGATTAAACTTGCAACTTTTCCAAGCGGAGAACTCAACGCTTGAATCGAGCCTTCAACACGTGACAAAGCAATAATGGTCATCACAGGTAAGCCCACAGCAGTGATTAAGAAACCAAATGCTGCAAGCCAAACATGTTCACCTGCTTGTTGAGCCACAATAGGAGGGAAAATAATATTGCCCGCACCAATAAAAAGCGCAAAGGTCATAAAACCTAAAGCAATAATATCCCGAGTACTTAAATTCGTCATAATGGGAGGTGGTTTGAACAAAAGGAAGCGATTTTAGAGCAAAAGAATTTTTTTTGTAGGGTGTATTTTAGAAGCTTCAGTTCGTTAAATGGTATGTCATGTAAGGGCTTTGGTCTAAACTTAATAATTAATAAAATTAATTGATTGATAATATACAAATTATTTATCAATAAGTTAAATGAAAAATAGAAACAATATTGAATTATGGATTTTAGAATATTTGTGAATATTTTTTGTTTGGTTGAAGTTTGTTCAATGAGAGGCTTGATTGGTTTTTTTTAGAAATATAACAATCTGTGAAATTTAAGTAAAAGGCATATACTATGGCCAACGTTCTTAGAGGTGACTCACATGAAAGCATCAAAAATCACAATCAAAACTCAGGAAGATATTTCCAAACTGCGTATTTCAGGGCGTTTGGCTGCAGAAGTTTTGGCGATGATTGGTGAGTATGTGAAGCCTGGTGTAACGACTGAATATCTCGATGATATTTGTAATGAATACATCGTTAAAACCTTAAAGGTCATTCCTGCAAATATCGGTTATTACGGTTATACCAAAACGACGTGTATTTCACCCAATGAAGTCGTATGTCATGGTATTCCATCCGCTAAAACGATATTAGAAGATGGTGACATTATTAATATCGATGTGGCAATTATCAAAGATGGTTACTACGGTGATACCAGTCGTATGTACTATGTCGGTGGTATCAAGCCTGAAGCAAAAAAATTAGTGGATACAACGTATGAGGCGATGGTTGCGGGTATCCATGCGGTTAAACCAGGGGCGACTCTAGGGGATATTGGTTTCGCTATTCAATCTGTAGCTCAGCGTGAGGGCTATAGCATTGTCCGTGAATATTGTGGACATGGGATTGGTAAGGTTTATCATGAACAACCCAATGTGATGCACTATGGTCAGGCAGGTCAGGGTATCGTGCTGAAAACGGGCATGGTATTCACCATCGAGCCAATGATCAATGCAGGTAAGGCCAAGGTCAAAGAGCTGAAAGATGGTTGGACAGTCGTGACTGCTGACAAGTCGCTTTCGGCGCAGTGGGAACATATGGTTGTTGTTACCGATGACGGTTTTGAATTGCTGACACCTTGGCCAGAAGGTACAGGATCATATCCTGCTATCTAGACATTTCTGATTTTTGAAAATGCTGTGACTGACCAAAAAGCTTATAAAAACTAATAAGCTTTTTTTAACTCTAAAACTTATGTTTCTTAGGATTTGTTTCATAGGATTATAGGAATAATGACTCTAAATCAGCACTAATAATGAATGGTCTAAATCTTGAGTTTAAAGATTCGATAAACCACATAACCAAAGAGTAAGCCCCAAAAAGCAGATCCAATTCCAAAAAACTGTACGCCTGATGCTGAAAATAAGAAGGTCATCAATGCTGCTTCACGTTCATCAATTTGCTGAAAAGCAATACTGATGTTATGTCCGATCGTTGCAAAAAGTGCTATGCCTGCTAAAGCGACAATGAAGACAGATGGAAATGAAATCAGCAGCGTTGTTAAAGTAGACGCAAATAATCCCATAATAATGTAGAAAAATCCGCAGCTAACTCCAGCAATATATCTTTTTTGAGGGTCAGGATGGGCTTGTTCATCAAGACTGACCGCAGCACTGATGGCTGCAATATTCGATGAAAATGCTCCAAAAGGAGCAAATAGAGTTTGAGCAAGGCCTGTCCATCCTACAAGTTGGCGAACATGGGGTTGGTAGCCATAACTTTTGATCATTGCGATACCAGGCAAGTATTGCGAAGCCATGTTAATAATAAACAAGGGAATAGCTAATCCAAGCAAGCTTTGTAGGGTAAAGTTTGGGTTGATCCAAATGGGTTGAGTGAGTGAGAAATCTAAATCTGGAATTTGAAATTGCATAAACCAAGGGCAAATTGCAAAACCGATGATTACTGTAATGACAATGCAATAACGTGGTAATGCTTTTTTCAATACAACATAAGATGCTAATAAAATTAAAATAAACCCCCAATGGGTTTGTAATGTTCCGAATACTTCGATTCCAAATTTGAGTAAAACCCCTGCTAGCATTGCACTGGTTAAGCTCTTTGGTATGACGTTGAGAATGCGCTCAAACGCGCCAAGGAATCCAAGAATAGCAGTGATGATGCCGCTAATGATAAATGCAGCGATTGCCTCATTCAGCGAATAACCACTTCCTGTTGCAATAATGAGTGCCAGTCCAGCAGTTGACCAAGAAGTTGCAACTGGATACTTAAATTTCCAAGAGAGAATTAATCCCGACAAGCCGATACTTAAACCCAATGCCCAAAACCATGAGCTGATTTGGGCTGTGTTTGCTCCCAACATTTGAGCGGCTTGAATGACCAATACAGAAGAAACACTGATGCCAATGAGAAAAGTAATAAATCCCGCAAAGACAGCGGTAATAGAAAAGTCTTGAATTAGTTTGGATAAAGATTGCAATAAAGATTGTGATAAAGAGCTTGGCATAATAATTCAGCGTATTTTTAATTCGATCTGATGTGCATCATCATACGGTTATTCGATGGTGACGTGAAGGTGAATCCTTACAAAGCTAATGATCCATCAAAGCTAATCTGATTTAGTCCTATTCAATCTACTCAAGATGAATAGAAACATTAGGATTTTAGAGGGTTGAGAATGCAAGTTTAATTCCGAATCCACAGAACAGTAGTCCAATAGATGCCACCGCTAAAGCAGAGAGTTTATAGCGACTATTGAAGTAAGAAGCGATCCTGACTCCTGAGAAAATTAATAGGCTCAAATACGCCATACTCATGATTTGTAGAATAGTTGCGAGCACCGTAAAACTTAATGCTGGGTAAGCATAGTTTGGATCGACAAACTGAATAAAAAACGATAAATAAAACATAATCGCTTTTGGATTCAGCACGCTAATGGTGAGTGCAGTTCGAAAAGGGTGAAATTTTTCTGGTTTTGAGTTTGAGCTAAAATCAAGAGATTGAGCTTTTCGAGTCCATGTATGAAAAGCAGCGATAAAGAGCCTTATGCCTAAGTAAGATAAATAAATTGCCCCAATGGCTTTCAGTAAAATAAACAGCCAAGGAAAAGTATGAAGCAAGGTTGCTGCACCTAAAACCGTAGCCAAAATCAGAATGCAGTCGCCAAAAAAGACCCCAAGCGCTCCGATATACCCTGTTCGAATGCCATAACGGGTTGCTATAGACATCACATATAGCGAGTTTGGTCCTGGTAGTACGATGATCAATACTGTGCCAATGATAAATGTAACAATATCAGTAATACCAAACACTCGACGTCTCGCTTCTAGATTACAATTTGAAAATGAAAAATCGAGTCAGATGACTCGATTCGATAGATTTTGTGAGGATAAGCTATAGCGTCGTTTATGCCTCGATTTCAGCATCAAAACCAAACGATTGACGCAATAAAACATTGAGTTGTTGGCGTGCCTTGATAAAGCCATCAATACCACTTTGCAATAATTGGCTCGCCATCAAATCTTTTTCAATTTCTGTTTTGAAATGATCTTTATCTAAAACTGTATCTTCAATGATTGGTTGTTCAAGTGCTTCGGCAGTAGAAAGTTGCGCTTTCACCTCACGATCATCTTGTGATAAATCAGATAATAGATTTGGGGAAACGGTCAGTAAATCACATCCAGCCAATCCAAGTACTTGATCGACGCTACGGAAACTTGCACCCATAATCTCTGTTTTAATCTGATGTTGTTTAAAGAAGGTATAAATTTGCTTAACAGATAAAACCCCTGGATCTTTTTCGATAGGGTATTGGTCTACTCCTTCAGCTTTTTTATACCAATCTAAAATACGTCCCACAAATGGAGAAATTAAAGTGACTTTGGCATCAGCACATGCTTTAGCTTGATGTAAGCCAAATAACAGGGTGAGGTTACAATGTATCCCTTCAGCTTCCAGTGCTTTCGCGGCTTGAATGCCTTCCCATGTCGAAGCAATCTTAATTAAAATTCTATTTTGATCAATACCGTAATCTTTATAGAGTGCCAGAAGCTCTTTGGCTTTCTCGATGGTTGCTTCTGTGTCATAAGACAATGCTGCATCGACTTCAGTAGAAACACGACCATCAATTAATTTTAAAATTTCAACGCCTAATTTAACCGTCAAAATATCAATCGTGCGTTCGATGAGTAAATCAGCAGTAAAACCTTCTGCTTTGGCTTGTGCATAAGCATCTTCAATGAGAATCTTATTTTCAGGAAGAGTCGCTGCAGCCGTAATCAAAGATGGATTTGTCGTTGCGTCTAAAGGACGGAATTTTTCAATTGCCGTTAAATCACCTGTATCTGCAACGATGGTGGTGATTGCTTTTAATTGGTCTAACGCTGTATGTTTCATTGCAATTTAATTCTTAGTTAAAAATACTTGTTACTGCTTTTATATCACATGCTGATTTGTTGTCAGCTTCAAATTAACTTAAAAATACGATTATTTAGCTGAAATACGCAGATTTCTGAGGTGATTAATCAAAAAACGAGCAGCAGCCCCTTGCGTACTTTGACGATTCCATACTAAATCCACGTAATATTCGAATTCAGGCGTGAAATCTGACAATTGCATAATTTTAAGTTTTGATCTCAGTAAAGGATTTTCAACCAGCATTTGATAGGGCAAAACCCCCCAACCTAAATTGTCAGAAATCAGCATCGCAGCTGAATGGTGATTATCCGTCCGCCAATATTGATTTGAGTAAAGCAGCTCAGGTTTAATGTTCTTATCACGGCTTGCGACCACGATTTGACGATTTTTAAGCAGTTCTTCAAATCGAATGTGCTCAAATTGAGCTAGAGGGTGATTGGTGGATACAACAGGAACAAGTTTTTCTCTTTTCACCTCTACAAATTGTTCGCCATGCTCTAAATGCTCTCTTTCGAAAATTAAAGCCAGTTGAGCACTTTGGTTAAACAGCATTTTTAAAGCGTCTTCTTGCGGTGCAGTAATAATATTGACTTGTAAACTCGGAAATTGTTTCTCGAGCAATGCGATATATTCAGTCCATTGTGTATGTAGCAGCTCCGATACTACGACAATATTTAAAGATGATTCTAATCCATTACTTAAAGCATGCACATGTTGCTTCCATTGACTCATTTCGATCAATAATTGTTGAGTTTTCTCATACAAGACCAATGCCTGTGCAGTTGGCTTAGGTTCACGTCCAATGCGTTCAAAAAGTTGAATATTGAGATCAATTTCTAAGTTTGCAATAGACATGCTGACAGCTGAAGGCACTTTACCTAGGGCACGAGCTGCTGCAGAGAATGATCCTAATTCGATGACAGTTTTAAAAATCGTGAGTTGTTCTTGGTTAATATTCATTATTTATGCTTCCAAAATGCAAATCAATCTATCAATAATATTGAAAGATTCTAACTCGAATCATCTAAATTTATAAAATAATATCGCCAGCAATATATTTATTCTTATAAAGAGAGATTGAAAATGTTTTTTTCCAACAGAAGGATTGTTCATGCCTTGAGCTATGAAATCATCCTGTTAGTGATCATTGCGCTTGCCTTGAGTTATATTTTTGAAATGCCATTAGAGGCTACTGGGGTTCTCGGTATTGTTATGGCGGTGACGTCCGTGATTTGGAATATGGTGTTTAACCATTATTTTGAGAAATTCGAAGCAAAACATCAACTCAAAAGAACTGTAAAAATACGTGTCCTGCATGCGATTGGTTTTGAAGGTGGTTTAATGCTTGCGACAATTCCAATGTTAGCTTATGCAATGGAAATGAATTTATGGGAAGCTATTGTTCTAGATTTCAGTTTGACCCTGTGTATATTGGTGTATACCTTTATCTTTCAATGGTGTTATGACTCGATCGAAGCCAAAATGGGTTATGTTGTTATTCAATAATGAAATAAAACCTCATCGTTGAACTTTCAGTAAGAAGTCATGATTAATCCCTCTAAATATAAGCTATCAATCACCATTAAATACCCTAAAAAGAAAACAAAGAAGCACCTCAATCGAGGTGCTTTTTGACTGAACTACTACGCGGTTATTTTTCAATAATGGCAGTTACACCTTGCCCACCAGCAGCACAGATCGAAACGAGAACACGACCTGAACCTTTTTGGTGAATCAATTTTGCAGCTGTGGCAATGATACGACCGCCAGTTGCAGCAAATGGATGACCAGCAGCAAGTGATGAGCCTTTTACATTTAATTTAGAGCGATCGATAGAACCTAATGGTGCATCTAAGCCTAAACGCTCTTTACAGAATTTTGGATCTTCCCACGCTTTAAGCGTTGAAAGCACTTGAGATGCAAATGCTTCATGAATTTCATAATAATCAAAATTTTGTAATTTGAGACCAGCACGATCCAACATACGTGGAACAGCATAAGCAGGCGCCATTAACAAACCTTCTTTTTTCTCTACAAAATCAACCGCAGCAGTTTCAGAGAAAGAAAGATACGCTAAAATTTCATGACCATTGGCTTTTGCCCATTCTTCAGAAGCTAAAAGTACACATGAAGCACCATCAGTCAATGGCGTTGAATTACCCGCAGTCATTGTACGCGCATCACCTTTACCAAAAGCAGGTTTAAGTTTTGCAAGTTTTTCTACAGATGAATCAGGTCGTAAATTATTATCACGCTCAAGACCGAAGAATGGTGTAATTAAATCATCGAAGAAACCTTCTTCGTATGCTTTGCCCATTTTTTGATGTGAAGAAGCGGCAAGTTCATCCTGAGCTTCACGCGAAATACCCCATTCAAGCGTCGTGATTGCTTGATGATCACCCATCGATAAACCTGTACGTGGCTCACCATTTTTAGGTGCATCGAGTAAATCTTTAACATTGATTTTAGTCAGGGCTTTTAAGCGATCCTTAGCTGTTTTGGCAATATTCAGTTCTAGTAGAGCTTTACGAAGACCATCACCAAAAGCAATGGGCGCATCAGATGTGGTATCTACACCACCAGCAACACCGACTTCAATTTGACCAAGGGCAATTTTGTTCGCCACTAAAAATGCAGCTTGTAAACCTGTACCACATGCTTGCTGAATGTCATAAGCTGGAGTTTCAGGTGCCAGTTCTGTATTTAAAACACATTCACGCGTCATGTTGAAATCACGGCTATGTTTAAGTACAGCACCTGCAACCACTTCGCCTAAACGCTGACCTTTTAAGTTGAAACGCTCAACTAACCCATTTAATGCTGCAGTAAACATATCCATGTTGGTTGCTGTGAAGTAAGCACCGTTTGAGCGAGCGAAGGGAATACGATTTCCCCCAATAATTGCAACACGGCGTACAGTATTTTGACTCATAGTTTTATCCTGTTGAGCAGAAGATTTAATTTTGATTGTTGCTTTAGACGTTGATGTTTTTGTATTAGCAGGGCTACTTTTGCGTGGCTTAGTTGTAGAACGCATAGCTGAAGCTTTTGAAGTATTTGTGTTAGTCGAAGCTGTCTGTGTACTTGAACTTGCTTTAGAGCGAGTTTTTGATGTATTTGACACTGTTTCTTTGGCAGAATTTTCGACTGTTGGATTTTCTTGAGTTGTTTTGCTCATAAGGCTTTTCCAAGCATATTTACGATATTCTAGGACTGTAGATTAGCATATCTGAAATGTAGTCGAATTGACTATAATGACATTTAACAAAACGTTCAGGTCAAGACATACATAGATTAACTCAAGTATTATTTATCTGAAACAGATGGATCATTTATATTATAAGTGTTTGAGATTACATAGAAGTTCGAAACGCACTTAGATCCACTATAAATTACTTTGTCGAGAGATCACATTCATGACTGACCAATATCAAGCATTTTCAAAATCTCCAATTGGTAAATTTGTCATTAAAAATTTAGGTTTACCAACCCCACTTGAATTAGATCGTTTTACTTCTCCTACACCTGTGATTCAAGGTGCTGTGCTTTTAGGTGCTGCACCATCGAGCCAACTTTCTGGTGATATTGCTCAAGTTCTTGCGAATATTCATGCCAATACATATGCAGGAAATAATTCAGAATTACAACAAGCGGCAGCTAAGGTGGGTTTAAATGTCGGTGCGTTCAATGAGGGCGATAAAGAATCAAAATTTAAAGCTGTCGTGTTTGATGCTTCAGGGATTCAAAATTCAGAACAATTAAATGAATTACATAAATTCTTTAATCCAATCGCGCGTCAGATTCAAGCTTCAGGTCGTGTCATTGTAGTCGGTTTAACGCCAGAGCAAGCTCCGACAGTTAAACAGGCGATTGCTCAACGTGCGCTTGAAGGTTTTGTAAAGTCTGTGGGTAAGGAATTTAAAAAAGGTATTGCAGCGCAATTGGTGTATGTGGATCAAGATGCAGCTTCAAATGTGGAGTCGACTTTACGTTTCTTATTGTCACCACGTTCTGCCTATGTATCTGGTCAAGTGATTCGTGTGTCTAAGGCAACTGTGCTTGATGTGGATTGGACTAAACCACTTGCAGGTAAGACCGCTGTTGTTACAGGCGCAAGTCGAGGTATTGGTGAGGCGATTGCACATGTCTTGTCTCGTGATGGCGCGCATGTGATTTGTCTCGATGTTCCTCAACAACAAGCAGATTTGGATCGTGTGGCAAGTGAAATTGGTGGTTCAACGCTAGCCATTGATATTACTGCGGCTGATGCAGGTGAGAAGATTAAGACTGCAGCAGATCAGCAAGGTGGACTAGATATTATTGTTCACAATGCAGGAATTACGCGCGACAAAACTTTGGCAAATATGAAGCCTGAGCTTTGGGATTTGGTGATCAATATCAACTTGGCTGCGATTGAACGCGTGAATGATTATTTACTTGAAAATTCAGGCTTAAATGAAAATGGACGCATTGTCTGTGTGTCTTCAATTTCAGGCATTGCCGGTAACTTAGGTCAAACCAACTATGCTGCTTCAAAAGCAGGTGTGATTGGCTTGGTTAAATTCACCGCACCCATCTTGAAAAATGGTGTCACCATCAATGCTGTAGCACCTGGTTTTATTGAAACACAAATGACTGCAGCAATTCCATTTGCTATTCGTGAAGCAGGACGTCGTATGAACTCTATGAGCCAAGGTGGTCAGCCTGTTGATGTGGCTGAGACGATTGCATTATTTGCATCTACAGCTTCTACAGGTTTGAACGGCAATGTGGTACGCGTGTGCGGTCAAAGCCTATTAGGTGCTTAATACTAGTTACTTAATACTAGGTACTTAATATTAGCTCCCCATTCTTCAATTTGATCATGCATACATATGATCGGATGTCACAAGCCTTTCTCAATAGAAGGGCTTGTGTTACATATAAGACAGAAAACTTTAATCCTAAGCGTATTTCAAACCTGAGTTTTGAGTTATTTTTTCAAAATTTTTGTTTTGATACGTAGTTAAAATGTTGATCCTAAGCAAATTGTTAAATTTCATTGTTTGGATGGAAGATAATAATTTGAGTCTATTAAAATATAAAAATTGAAAGGTCTGGTATGAATACTCGTCATTTTAGTCAACTGCCAAAACCGTACTTGGCTTATCCAAAAGTAATTCAAGGCTTAATTTTTAAAAAGCCTAAAGGTGAAAAAGTACTACCGCAGGTTGAGTATGTGGTGGATTCATTTAAAACCGACTCAAAACATTTAAAAGCCTACAATGAAATTTGTGGTTATCAGCAAAATGGCTATGTTCCTGCGACCTATTTGGCAGTTGTGTCGCAAAGCCTACAAATGCATATGATGACCACAGAAGCTTTCCCATTTGCATTGTTGGGTTTGGTTCACATTCGGAATGTGGTCAAACAAACGCGGAAAATTGGCGTGAATGAAACGATGACGCTATCTTGCAAATTTGGTGAGCTCAAAGCACATGATAAAGGACTTCAGTTTGACTTTTTAACCACAGCTAAAATTAATGGTGAAGTGGTGATGGAAGGTCTAACCACTTATCTGGCGCGTCAAAAAACAGAAGGCATCGTACAGCCTAAATTCAAAGAAGAAAGCGTGCCCGATTATCAGTTAAAAGCGGTCTGGGATGTTGCAGAAAATACAGGTCGCCGTTATGCAATGTCATCTGGCGACTTTAACCTGATTCATATTCATGCTGTCACTGCAAAAGCATTTGGCTTTAAGCAGGCGATTGCACATGGTATGTGGAGTAAAGCGCGTGCATTGGCAAGTTTAGAGTTGCCAGATGCCTATGAAGCAGATGTTCATTTTAAACTGCCGATGTTTTTACCATCCAAAGTTGAGTTTTTAACAGCTGAACACAATGGTAATACCCATATTTTAATTCGAAATGAGAAATCACAGAAGCCACATGTGGTTGGTATTTTAAAAACGTTGTAATTGAGAAATGAAGCCTGAACACAAAGTTTGGGCTTTTTTCGATTTGATGTAAATGATTCTAACATTAGATGAAAGGCGATGTTTTGTATAAGCAGCGTTGTACAACGAGATTAAATTTGATATTCATAATTTTCATGATGAATTTTTAGTTGGCTTTATCAATAGTTGTGAGAGCGATTCTATTTAAGCTGTTCTATTTAAGTTGTGATTAAATACATGAAACTCGATATAAAAAAACATAACAATAAGGATATGTAATGAAACTGATTCGTGATTACCTGCATGCTGATCATAATAATTATCAAGGCCATGTAGATCCAAGATTTAAAGATTTGGCGACAAATTTTAGTCGCTTACAAGATTCGCGTAGTGAGCAAGGCGGTGCTGCGCTTGCTGTCTATTTTAAAGGCGAAAAAGTTGTTGATATTTATACAGGCAAAAAGTCAAAAAATGAATTATGGAAGAACGATACATTATCCGTGTGTTATTCGACGGGTAAGGGAATACTAGCCACGCTGGTTCATATCTTGGTGAGTCATCGTTTTTTAGATTATGATCAGCCCATTGCGGATTATTGGCCTGAATTTGCTCAGTATGGTAAAGAAAAGCTATCGCTGAGACACGTCTTGAGCCATGAATCAGGGTTGTACGATATACGTAACAGGATTGGTCAAGCATCCGATATGTCTGATTGGCAACATATGTTGCAAGTGATGGAACGGAGTCAACCACGATTTGAAATCGGTTCACAAAATGCCTATCAAGCACTGACTTTTGGATGGTTAGTCGGTGGTGCGATGGAAAAAGCAACACAAAGACCTTTACAGGATTTGATGAAACTTTATCTTACTGCACCGCTTGAACTCGATGGCGCTTATTTCGGTGTTCCGAAAAATGAGATTGGTCGTATTGCAAAACCGCTCAATTATCAAGATCCAGACATGCGTGCACTCAAGGCAGAACAAAAGAAAAACCAACCTAAGCTTAAAACACGAGAAAAGCACAAGCCTGATTTAATAGCAAAAGCCATCGAACTATCGGGGCAAAACCCTGAAGATTTTCTAGATGCGATGGTGCCTAAGGGAATGGCACGTTTTAGCTTTTTTGACGATGACACTTTGCAAAGCATGATTCCTGCTGCGAATGGTGTATTCACTGCAAGAAGCCTTGCAAAAATCTACGCGATGCTGGCTCAAGGCGGACGATGGAATAATATTGAACTGATTGACCCAGCGACCTTTGAAGCACTGAGTACCATTCAAAATCATGGGCGAGACCGAGTCATGCCGATTCCAATGAAATGGCGTTTGGGTTACCACAGAGTACTGACCTTGGGAAAACGTGCCAATCAAGGTTTTGGTCATATTGGCTACAATGGGTCAGGCGCTTGGTGTGATCCTGAGCGGGAACTGAGCTTTGCTTATACGCATAATTTTCCAACAGGTTCGATTACTGGTGATTATCGTTTGTGGGGCTTGAGCCAAGAAACTCTACGCTGTGCAGATTTGATCATCCATGGTAAAAAAGGTTGGTTCTAAGCTTGACTCATCAGTTATTTGGATAACTAGAATTAAACAAACTTTATTTATACAATTTGCACACTATAAATTTAAACTTAATAATAAGAGCTGTTCATGAAAAATAAAATATCGCTATTCGTCGCAACGTGTCTTTTGAGTGGTGTTGTTGCAAGTACCGTTCTGACGCCAAATACCAATAAAAACAGTGGTCTTATCCCTTCGGGGTATAGTGATTTACAATTTAATCTATCGAATGGTAATTGGGTTCAAAACCTGAGCTTGCCATCATCAGCCAATGATAAAGATGTGATTACGATTAGTTCTCAAGCTGGGTATGTATCTTATCTTGATGCATCCAACACAGATTTACCGTTAGAATCGTTAACCATTCGCCAAGGTCAGACCTATCGTTTTATTTTCAATAAAGCTATAAATCAATGGCGTGTCAATCCTGTCGTGAGCTATCCGAGTAATGGTGTTAATGACTTTGTTGTCATTAGCAACAATGAAATGATTCAAAAAGTACATGTACGGAATGGACAATGGGCACGTCAAATTACATTGCCAAGCAATGTTGCTGAAGGCACGCTGATTAACGTGGTGTCTGAAGCGAGTTATGATTCCTCTATAAATACATCAAATTTACTGTTTCCGAGTAGCTACATTCTAAAAAATGGAGACAGTTTTTGGTTTAAATATTCTAAAGAGCTAAGTAAATGGGTTCCTGAAAATGTGAGTCCTTATCAGCTCAAGGCACAAGATGTCGGGTCTAAAATCACAACGATCAAAGCACCACTCACAGAAGTTATTTTTGCAGATGGCAATTGGATTCCAAGCTTAGAACTCCCTCAAAATGCTAAAGATCGTGACCGTATCGTGGTGAAATCTTCTGCAACTTGGGAAGCGACCATTTCTAATACCAATATCAATACCCAAGCAACGTTGAAACTAAACCGCGGTGATCGCTATGAGTTTATGTATGTGGCTGATATTGCGAAATGGGTATTGATGTCTTCACCTCAGTTGGCTTTAGAGGCGAAATCGCTAAGTACTCAAAAACTTCCAGATATGAAACAACCGATGATGCGAGTAAAAATCGGTAATGCCAATTGGCAAGCGACTTTAGCTCTACCTTCTAAAGCCAGCATTGGAGATAGAGTAATCTTTAGCTCATTGGCGGATTGGAGTACCACGATCACTGCATCAAATGGTTTAAAGCAGACCATTTCCAAAGGTGAGAATCAGCGCTATGTATTTAGTGCAAGAGGATGGATTAAAGACAGCTATACCATTGATATGTTGTTGGTGAATAGTCCAGAAGTGTCTAAGTCCTTGGGTGCGAATGCTGCCAAGATTCGGATGTTAGAAGCGCAAGATCTAACCAATGTGGCAGCAGAAAACTCTAATGCTCAATTTTATATTCGAGACGTAGGTTATCTTGAGTATAGAATCCCTGGCAGTACCCAATTAGGGGATATTACGGGCGCGGGTCGTGATGACAAGATTATTCAAAATGAACGTAATCGTGTAAAAGCGGATGCTGTTTACTATCAAGGCAATGAAGAAGGCTGTGGCTTAGCTTGGCTTAATAGAACACCATCAGCGTATTATATGTTGGGCACTGGTAGTACCAATTGTGGTTTGTCAGTCATGCGCCATGAGTTTGGACATAATATGGGTGTAGATCATAATGATAGTCATGATTCTGCTCGTGGTTTTGCACATCCTTTAGGTAGCACGATTATGGGGGGGAACTCACTTCCATTTTTCTCAAGTCCTACTTTGTATCATCCAAAATATGGTTATCGTTTAGGTTTAACCAATAAAACGGATGCTTTGAGTATGATTAATAAGAATGCTTCCGCTGTTTCTCAATTTCGATAATCGTTGAGTTATCCATAAGCAATGAATAAAACAATTTACTTAATCCTTGTGGTGGCTACATTGGCTGCCACAACATTAATTTATTTTAAACCTGAGACGCATTCAGTGAATGAGTTTCAGGTCAAAGAGCAATCTTCTGATTCTAAAATTGACGTGGATTTGAGCAATCGTCATGGTGAGGAGAATCCATCTTTAAATGATGAAAAGATTGAGCAACATAAAATTGATAAAAATCTTATATCCGCCATAGAGCCGAATGCACTGAGAACTCATCTGATTCCAGCGCATTTTAAAAATCCTGAAGCGGGTTTTTTATTCAGCTTTAATATAGATAATATGGCGGATAAACAAGTGGGCGATCGAATTGAACTGAAAATGTTGCAATTTGATCTTCACCGTACTGCGATAATTCAATCAGTCGATCAATTAGATCAAGATATTATGAAATGGCGAGGGAGCTTTGAGGGTTATCCTGAAGACTTAAATTATTTTACGATTACTCAGAGTAAAGATGATCGCTACGCGATTTTAAAAGTCTTTACAGATAAGGGGAGTTATATCGCTGAAATTAAAGATGGAATTGGTTTGGCAAAGCCTGAGGATGTATTAATCAATGATGGACTAGAATCACACTAATCAGTTCATCTTGACGAAAAGCTGGTGTTTCGATACTTGCATCGGCAATAAATTATGTTATTTTTCGCTTTATTTACTTTTTTGTAGTCTCACATGCAAAAGTCAATTTTCATTCCATTGATTGCGCTTACTGCAATGGTCGGCTGTGGCGAACAAACTGTTACATCGGAAACTACAAGCACTGCCAAACATCAAGACTTTGAGAAGAAAGTTGTTATTCCTGACTGGGTTGGAAAGTATCAGGGCACGACGCCGTGTATGGCGTGTATTTCTCGATGTGATGAATGTCCTGGGATGTCTGTTGAATTGACATTGAAAGCAGATCAAACATTTGTACTCTCTCGCTTAAGTTTAAGTGGTCACAATGAAATCGAGACTTTGAAAGGTAAAGTCAAATTTTCAGATGCTGATCAAACAAAATTAGAGCTTGAAAATGTATCTACACGGAATTTAATTTTTGTAGATTTAAAGAATAATGTAATCGAGATTTTAGAAGACAAAACTTCGAATGCTTATGTGGCATTTGATGATTTTTCGCTTGAGAAAGTAATTTAATCGTCATTTAACGGGGGGATTTTAACCCTTTTTTGTTTGATTTTCGCTTTTATAAACTGTTTATTCGTTTTCATACGCATCACTTAACAAGAGAATTCGCAATCCGCATTCACTCTTGAATAAAAAAACAGTATGCTTAGACCTGTATAAAGGGAGCATCCATGTATCAAGTACTTGCACGTAAATATCGTCCACGTAATTTTATCGAACTCGTTGGTCAAAACCATGTATCACGTGCATTAACCAGTGCTTTAGAACGTGGCAGATTGCATCATGCCTATCTGTTTACAGGAACACGTGGCGTAGGTAAAACCACGATCGCGCGTATTCTTGCAAAATGTTTAAACTGTGAGACCGGTGTAACTTCGACGCCGTGTGAAGTGTGTCCAACCTGCACAGCGGTGAATGAAGGTCGTTTTATTGATTTAATCGAAATCGATGCTGCATCACGTACCAAAGTCGAAGATACGCGTGAATTACTCGACAACGTCCCTTATGCACCAACGCAGGGTCGATACAAAGTATATTTGATCGATGAAGTACACATGCTGTCAACGCATTCCTTTAATGCATTACTTAAGACATTAGAAGAACCACCCGAACATGTGAAGTTTCTGTTTGCGACGACAGATCCACAAAAACTACCCATCACAGTAATTTCACGTTGCTTACAATTTACTTTACGTCCTTTGGCTGTCGATGAAATTACAGCGCACTTGACCAATATTTTAAATAAAGAAGAAATCCAAGCAGAACAAGATGCGATTTGGCAAATCGCGGAATCTGCTCAAGGTTCATTGCGTGATGCCTTGTCGCTTACAGATCAGGCGATTGCCTATGGTCAAGGTGCGATTCAACATCAAGACGTCAAAGAAATGTTGGGATTGATTGATCGAACCATCATTTTTGATTTGATTTTAGCGATTCATCAAAATCAACAACAACGCGTGAGTGCCTTATTGATGCAGTTTAGACAGCAGGCACTCGATGTTTCTTTGGTTTTAGACCAGTTTATATCGACTTTGCATGAATTGGCGCTATTACAGTACTTACCTGATCTTAGCTTAAAATATAGTGCCGAAATTAATGCCAAAATTATGCAACTTGCGGGCTTAATTTCTGCTCAAGATCTTCAGTTGTATTATCAAGTTGCTTGTAAAGGACGTGCAGATCTACAGTTGGCTGTGACTCAAGAGCAGGGCTTTGAAATGTGTGTGTTGCGCTTACTGGCGTTTAGACCCATGCAACCTAATGAAGTAAGCGTACAGCAAGCTAGTCAGGTTTCAAACTCGCAAACTTCAGTTCAAGAGGACTCAGTACAAGCATCAAGACAAGAATCAAAAGCAGTCTTATCAGCAGTAACGGAACCATCAGTATCATCTGCAGCTGTTCAACGTGCTTCTAAAGATCAAAGTATAGTGTTTCAAGATAAATCAGTTGCTCAGGGTGAGATTCAGGATCAACAGCATTTAACGTCAAGCGTTCATAGCTCACATGAAGCAAGCTTTGATCAGGATGATGAATATAATGAAAATGCAGACTTAGATCATGCACTGAGCCAACGTCATGATCCGAATGAGCCAAGTAGTGATGACTATCTTGATGATGAAAATGATCAATCAGTAACAGATGCCGACATAAGTTCTGCGCAAGGATTAGAAGTTGCAGTTGCCAATAATCAACACGGCGTATCGACTGAAGATGCTTTAAGTCGTCAAAGCCCTACGATTGAAATCGCCAATCTTGAAAGTGCTCAGATCGAGAAATCTGAGGAGCCGAATGATGAAGCACCTGAACTTACCTTCTTTGGTGATGCACCTGTTGCTCCAGAATCGAAGGAATCATCATTAGGAAATGCCAATGATGATGTTTTTTTCTTAAATCCTGAAGTTGAAAACGTTGTTGCCAATGCATTAGGTAAACAAGAACCGTCATTTACTCAAAATACAGTGTCTGATCTTGGATCTGATTCAACTTTAATGCCGCAGGATATTTTAACTTTAAATCATCAAAATCTTGATGGTGAATGGAATATAGACAAGTGGGAATATTGGTTCCGTAATAGTCAATTATCTCCTGCCGTGCAAGAGTTGGCGCAACAAGGGATGATGACCGGCGAAATCAATGGCACGAGTATTTTCCATATTCCACAGAAGTACGAAACAATTCTCAATCAGTTCCAGCATATGCTTGAAAATGAATTGAAAGCGCAATGGTCGAATACACGATTTAGTGTGGTGTACCAAGATGTTATCGAGCAGACACCGTATGCCAAACAAGCTGAACGTAAAGTGAGAGCCCATTCAAGAGCCAATGAGCTATTAGCTCAAGAAGAGGCTGTACAAAGTCTAATGGCGATGTTTGACGCTGAAATTCATAACGTACAGCTGAAATGAGTTGGTATTTCACTTGGATTAAATAAAATGGATTTTAAGTTGATTCATTGATGAAGAATGATGATAAAGCATCTCGCATTTCCTTAGAAATCGGGGTGCTTTTTCTGGTATTTCGATCTACAAATACATGGGTGAAATAACCCTGTGCAGAGGCCTCATTTTGACCTTGTTTGAAAATAGCTAAGTCATAGGTTAGAGAGGAATTGCCGATTTTACGAATGGCTACACCAACTTCAATGATTTCGGGATAAGACAGCTCTTGCATGAATTGACAATGAGATTCAACGACTAGACCTATAGATGGTGATTGGCGTACATCAAATCCAGATTTTTGAATCAGTAAAGCATTGGCTGCTGTATCGAAATAACTATAATAAGTCACATTGTTGACATGACCATACATGTCGTTATCTGCCCAACGTGTTTGTATTGGAAAGATAAAAGAATAATGTTGTCGAGTGCGAATGTTCGGTTTCATAAAATCTTTCAAATGAATGTTAATAAATCGCTTTATAAATGTTTAATGCATCATTAAAGGTCATTTGTTTTGGATTGTTTTGCAATAATCGAGTTTGTTGCATGGCGTCATGGGCTAATGTTTCTAATTGATTTTCTTTCACATTTAATTCACTGAGTTTTAATGTCAGTCCGCTATGGTCTAAGTGTCGTTGCATATGATCGATAAATAAATCACATAAACCATCGGTATTGCCTTTACTATAAGGGTCCATCCATTGGATGAGTTCAGCGTAGTCTCGTTTGGCTTCAGAGGCATTAAATTTTAAAACCTCCAATAGCACTAAAGCATTGGTATGACCATGAGATAGATGAAAATGTCCACCCAGCGGATAGGCAAGTGCATGCACAGCTCCAACCGGTGCATTCGCAAATGCCTGACCCGCAAGCATTGAACCTAAGAGCATATTTTGACGAGCTTCAAGGTTATGACCATCGTCCAACACCAGTTTTAAATTTTTATTGAGTAGGCTTAAAGCTTGCTTCGCCAGTAAATCTGCATAAAAGTTTTTCTTCATTTTAGAGGTGTATGCTTCTATGGCATGCACCATGGCATCAATACCTGTAGCAGCTGTGATATGTGCAGGTAAATCCTTGGTAAAGTTCGCGTCTAAAATAGCCACGTCGGCATAGAGAATTGGTGAAACGATTCCTGTTTTGGTGGTTTCACCTGTGGTCACGATGGATATCGGGGTGACTTCAGAGCCAGTCCCTGCAGTCGTCGGAACGAGTATCAAAGGCAGACGAGGGGATTTCGCATTTCCAACACCATAAAGATGTTCAAGACATTGCGTTTGCTTAGGATCAGCGAGGATCGCGATAATTTTCGCGACATCGAGCGAACTGCCACCGCCAAATCCTAATACGGCATCAACATCGTTGGATTTTGCGAAATTCACTGCTTCGAGTACAACATGTTCAGGCGGATCAGCTTGAACATCTGAAAAAATAAGATATGGTGTAGAAGTAGCATCGAAAATTTCAAGCAGTGGCAAGTGCAACTGTTGTTGAATCATGCCTGCATCAGTGACCAGTAACAATTTCTTATATGCTTTATCTTTTAGAATGTTGGTTAATTCTACGATTGAGCCTAAGCCAGAAATAATATTTCCAACCGTTTGAAATTGAAATGATGCCATTCACGATTCCTTATGCATAATTCAGCATTATTGTTTTACAGTTCTATAGGATTCATCCTTTAAATAACTTAACATATACAACGATAAAAGATATGTACATTTGAGAGAGTTATGACGACGAAAAGGCCATACAAAATTTTATGTGTATGCTTAGGAAATATTTGTCGTTCACCTACTGCTGAAGTTGTGCTTAGACATTTTTGTCAAGCCGAGCAATTTAATGTAGAAATCGATTCTGCGGGTACCAGTAATTATCATCCCAATAAAGCGCCTGATTTGCGTAGTCAGAAGCATGCTCTAAAACGTGGTTATGATCTGTCAGCATTACGTGCAAGACAATTGACTGAGCAAGACTTTTTAGATTTCGATTTGATTTTAGCGATGGATATGGAAAATCTTGCCGATATAAAGGCATTAAAGTCTCAGGCTGAACAAAACTTCCCAAGTCATTTAATTAAAGCTCAAATCGCTTTGATGAGTGAGCATGACTTAGATTATCCAAAACATGCCGTGCCCGATCCTTATTATGGTGGAGATCTTGGTTTTGAGCAGGTCTTAGATCAGTGTGAGTCGAGTAGTCAAGCATGGGTTACTTATTTAAAAACGAAACTCAGCTAATTCATATTTATTTGAAAGACTAAACCTTTATTTAAAGATTAAGCCCTAATTAAAGATTTGACCCATATTTAAAAGATGTAATGGTGCTTGTTCTGAATCAGCATCAACAGTTGCGTAGAGTACATATAATTCATGATAAACGTTCAAACCAATGTCCAATTAAAATCACTGAACAGTTTGAGTTTGGATGCTGTTGCATCGCATTATGTTCAAATTCATGATACTCAAGATCTGCTGGAGGCAATTGAGTTTGCCGATAAAAATCAGCTAAATATCATGATTTTGTCAGGTGGTAGCAATATGTTATTGCCAAATCAGATCAGTGCTTTGGTTATTCATATGAATATTCAAGGCAATGAACGTATTGCTGAGGATAATACGACGTATATCCTACGCGTTGGCGCGGGGCAAAACTGGCATAAGTTTGTGCTGTGGACGACTCAACAGAAAATGTATGGCTTACAAAACTTAGCTCTGATTCCAGGTTTGGTCGGTGCATCCCCAGTTCAAAATATTGGTGCATATGGTGTTGAAGTCGGTGAGTTTATTCACGCTGTTGAAGTGTATAACCGTGACAAGCAAAAGTTTGAATCGATTTTAGCTGAAGATTGTGATTTTTCTTATCGTCACAGTGTTTTTAAAGCCGATCCGACTCGCTATATCATTACGCATGTTGTATTTAAGTTATTAAAAAATCCGGATTTAAAAATCCAATATGGTGATTTAAAAGCAGCAATGGCAGACGATTTAAGTCCTGAAAATTTACAGAATCAAGTCATTCACATTCGTCGTAGTAAATTGCCTGATCCAAAAGAATTTCCAAATGCAGGTAGTTTCTTTAAAAACCCTGTGATTCAAAACTTTGAATATGAAAAGCTGGCATTGAAATTCCCCAATGTGCCGCATTATCCACAGGCGAATAACACGCAAAAAATCGCTGCAGGTTGGCTGATTGATCAAGCAGGTTGGAAAGGCAAACAACTTGGAAATGTAGGAATGTTTAATAAACAAGCACTTGTATTGGTCAATTATGCTGATGCAAATTTACAAGATGTACAAACAACCTATCGCGCTGTACAGCAAGATGTGTTAAAAAAGTTCAGTATTCAACTTGAACCTGAGCCTGTACTTTTTGACTCGATGGGTTTAATTCGACCACATACCAACAATTGATATAAGGGTGTTATGTCTAAACAGCATTGGATGATTTCAATCGTACGCGTGATGGCGCTTTTATTCGTGCTTTTAGGTTGTCTCTTGGTTTTTTGGTATACGCCATTTTATTCGAATCTAGTCGTTAAAGCGCTAAATACCTTTGTCCCTGTAAATGTGGATGTTGTGGCTGCTCAAAGTCAGCAGATGGCTGCACTGACCGATCATGCTGATTATGAGCCGGGATCACGGTTGTGGATTGCGCGCCAAGCTTATTTGGATTTGATGGAGCAGGCGATCCAAAATAAGAAAATAGAAGATCTTGTTTTGATTCAAACCCGCTATCAAATATTGTTGGATGAAATTAAGAACACGCTGAAAGATAATAATCAGCAACAGCCTAAAGACACGCCTAAGATTCCTGTTGTCGCAGCTGTAGAAAGTGCAGAGATTTCAACACCTGCAAGTGACGTGCAAAATGATGAGCAAGAAGAATCTATTCAAAATTTAAAGGAAAGTGCTGAGGATAAAGCTTTAAGAGAAACCTACACTCAATTTCTTGAAACCCATCCTATAGAGGTAACTTCCTTACAGTCTGTAGATGATCAGACTTATAAAGATATTGCATTAATTCAGAGTCAAGGGGATAAGAAAAAAGCGAGTTCAGAACCGCATGCCATTGTGACTTTGGGTGGTGGACTAACGCTGGGTAAAAATAAAATAGATATCGTGGTCAATGAATACACACGCTTACGGCTTGAGAAAACGCTTGAAGTCGAAAAAGAAAGTAAATTGCCGATTGTACTGAGCGGTGTGGAAGCGCCTTATATGCAAGCTTGGTTGAAAAATTCAGGCGTGGAAGCTAATCTATTAGAAAATAGAAGTATGAATACCTGTGAAAACACACGCTTTAGCTCATTATTATTACAAAAAAAAGGGGGAGCACCAACTGTGATTTTGATTACCGACCGCTACCATATGCCTCGTACGCGTCGTTTATTTGCACTGAATGGCATTCAGACCATTCCTGTTGAAGCCCCAATGCCAACACCAATGACAAAATGGCGACCGAGCTTGCAAAACTACGATCATAGTCGCCGTGCCAACTATGAGATGCTTGCATCAATTCGTGATGTATTATTTGGTTCAAGTGGTTGTAGAGAGGTTCCATAATGGCTGATATTCCTTTTCTCAATCCAAGTGTGTTGACGCAACTAGATTTACCTATTCCAAACCGGAACGACACCCCCTTAACACTTGAGCCTTTAAATTTGAATCGTCCTTATGAACCCTCTAAGGAAATTCAAGCGTACAGACGACTCTATGGTCTAGATCAATTAGAAGGTCATTTTTGGCAAGGTTACGTCAAAATGCCATTATTTAAATTACATGTACAAGTGTATCAACCTATTATTGATCAAATTAAAGGTACCGTTTTTCTATTACATGGTTACTTAGAACATAGTGGTATTTATCAGCCAATCATTCGTGAATTATTAGATCAAGGTTTTAGTGTCATTACATACGACCTACCAGGTCATGGTCTAAGTGATGGAAATGCGGCAAGTATCCAAAATTTTGACCATTACCAACAGGTTTTACATGCGGTACATCAGTATTTAAAGGGTGCAGATCAACTTCCTAAGCCTTGGCTCGGTATTGGACAAAGTACAGGCGCTGCCATTTGGATGCATCATTTATTGGAATACGCACAGCAGCGTAAAAATCCCATTGTAGAGCGCGTGCTTTTATTGTCACCCTTGGTTCGTCCTGCGAAATCAGCGTGGTGGCATAATTCTGTAGGTTTAGGGATTATTCGTCGTATTAAGCGCGAAGTTCCGAGGCATTTTAAACGGAATAATCATAACCCTGAATTCTTACGTTTTGTGCGCCTCAAAGATCCTTTACAGCCTCGAATGATGGGGATGGATTGGATTTTGGCAATGTCTAAATGGATGCAGGAAATGGAGCAACGTCCTGCATGTCGAATTCCAGTTTGGTTGGCACAGGGTGCTCAGGATCAAACGGTCGATTGGCGTTATAATATTGAGTTTATACGTGAGAAATTCAGATTACAGACTTTACTAATGTTGGAAGAAGGCTCTCATCAGTTAATCAATGAAAGAGCAGATATTCGTGCGGCACTGACGGGTTTGATTCCTGCTTTTTTACATGCGCAAACAGGTAAGGGCTACTACTAGCCCTTCAATACTGAATAACAACGATATAAATAATCGACCTTTATATGTATAAGCGTTTCAATCTTAATGCTACTCAAGCAAAAATAATTCAACGATCCAATAATGCAAAGCAGTCCTGTCTTATTCTTAAACTGAGTAATCACTCTGCATTTAAAATTGATATTGATGATCAAGACAGATTTTATCAAGTGGGTGATTTAATTCAAGTTGTACATGACGATCAATGCAAACAGGTTTACGCGATTTTAAATCACAAAACCAAGCAACTTTATCTCAAACCTCAATTAGTGAATGATAACTCACAAGGATTGCGCCATTCTTTTGCGCGTTTTGTTTATATATTTTTAAGTTGTTTTATTTTTATCTTGAGTATGATTATTGCGCATCAGTTAATCAGCTATTGGGATATTTTTTGGGGAAATATTCAAGACTGGCTTTTGCTAATTTTCATCGCCAGCATCGGGATCGGCTTGGCAATATTTACGTTAACTGAAAAGAAAGATCACTCAGCATTGCTTGAAGAAGTGTTTGAACAGCTAAATTTTCCTAAAATAACTCCTGTACAATTACGACATTTCGCTCACACCAATTCATATTTTGAACTCAACAAAATTTTTTTTGATGTCAAAATTCTGATGAGTCTTCATCATCAGTCTAAACATGACATTCAAGCAGCATTGCAACAAGTTTTAAAGCATAAAAATCAATTTGGTTTGATTCAAACAGAAGCTGAAAAGTATAAATTGTTCAAATCTCAAGGCACACTCACCGCAATTCAGATTGAGAAAATTCCATATTCTGCTGAACATAGCGATCCTTTAAACTTAGTTAAATTTAACTTAGATAAATTAGCTTTATATACGTATGTAGATGAATTTCATTTAAAAAATAAGACCTCAGTGACTGTCTTATATTCAAATTTAGCAGATAAACAGGGGCGATATATTTGGGCTTTATCAGACCAACATCGATATGTCTATTTAGATGAAGATGTGCTTTTGGACTTGGTGTATCAAATCAATGACAGCTTACTCAAGTACCGTGATTTCAGTGTTTTAGCCCTATGTGTCATCGGTATCATGGCTCTATTTTGGGCTATATTATTTTTAGGAGAAGGAGGATTTATTGATCAGTTCATGTTTGTTTTTTTGCATCTTCTCAGTTTATTGGTTGTGTCAATTCCGCTTTTTCTGATTTACGATTTCATTTATTTAAAAGATTCTTATAGCAAGCATCAGCAAAACATTCACGCCTATGTTGCTGCTCAATTAAAAAAATTATTGGTATTGCCTAATCAGATCACATTTAAAGACTTAGCACCGTATAGAATTCAGCGTAACTTTGAAAATGGCTTGAGTCGAACGGGATTCGATCTCAAGCCAAAGTAGACTCACGTGTTAAAACTGCTCAGCTTTCGCGAGATTCCACATACGATAATAAAAATTTTCATCATCTTTATTTTCGCAAGTGAGCAGTTCGCCTTCTTTTAACCAAAAATGCAATTGAGCATAGTTTTTGATCTCACGGTCATTTACACGTTGCGCTAAATGATGTGCCTTAATATCGCTTGGATGTTCAAGACCAGCAGCGGCAATCATTTCTGACAAGGCATGCAGCGTATTTTTATGGAAGCTAAAAACACGTTCAGCTTTTGTTGGAACATGAATGGCTTTTTGACGATCAGGGTCTTGCGTTGCGACTCCCACAGGGCATTGGTTGGTATGACAGCTTTGCGCTTGAATGCAACCCACAGCAAACATAAACCCACGTGCAGAATTCACCCAATCTGCACCAATGGCAAATGTACTTGCAATATCAAATGCACTGATAATTTTACCGCTTGCACCGAGCTTAATTTGATCTCGAAGTCCAGCGCCCACTAAAGTGTTATGTGCAAATAGGAGGGCTTCACGTAATGGTGTGCCAATGTTGTCACTAAATTCAATCGGTGCGGCGCCTGTACCGCCTTCAGACCCATCAATTACAATAAAGTCGGGAATGATGTTGGTCGCCAACATACCTTTAACTATACTCATGAATTGCCAAGGTTGACCGATACACAATTTAAATCCAACAGGCTTACCATTTGAAAGTTCACGTAATTGTTGAATGAAATGCATCATTTCAATTGGATTACTAAAAGTAGAGTGGGTTGGTGGTGAAATACAATCTCGGTCACGTGGCACGCCACGAATTTGAGAGATTTCTTCAGTAATTTTATGTTTCGGTAAGATCCCACCATGACCAGGTTTTGCACCTTGAGAAAGTTTTAATTCGATCATCTTGATATTGGGAAGGCTGGCTTGTTGAGCAAATTTTTGGGGATTAAATTTGCCTTCAGGGGTACGACAACCAAAGTACCCACTGGCAATTTGCCAAACGATATCACCGCCATTTTCAAGATGATATGGGCTTAAACTTCCTTCGCCTGTATCGTGGTAAAAACCTCCAAGCTTTGCACCCAAATTCAAAGAACGGATGGCATTTGCACTTAAACTACCGAAACTCATCGCTGAAATATTCATGATCGATGCACTATAGGGCTGAGTGCATTGTTCATTACCAATATTAATACGGAATGTCGTAGGATCAGCAGGGTGTTTAGGTGTCATCGAATGATTGATAAATCGATAATCTTGTTGATAAACATCAATAATTGAACCAAAGGGTTTATCTGCATTTTCATTCTTTGCACGTTGATAGACTAGACTACGTTGCATTCTTGAAAATGGCAGTGCATCTTGATCCGACTCAATAAAGTATTGGCGAATTTCAGGTCTAAAGTCTTCAAAGAGGAAGCGGAAATGTCCCATGATTGGATAGTTTTTGAGGATGGAGTGTTTATTTTGTAAAACGTCATACAGTCCTAAAAAACTCAATGCGGATGTGATTAGCCATAAAATATTAATGACCGTATCCGACATAAAATAGTAAATATAATGAGGATGATAGAACAATCTTAACCAAGTGATGCTGAGTGCAATAAAAATGCAGGCAAACCAGATGGAGTGTCTTGAAAAAAAGGTGTTGAGTAATTTGTGTCTTATTGCTTGCGCTGGGCTTGCCATTTTTTATTGTTCCAAAAATTTATATTTTCAAATTACGAATAAATCTAACAATTCGCAAGTATCGAATTGTTCGTTCTAAGCTATCAATAACTTAGAACGAATTTCAATCATTTTGAGTTTGTTTTCTGATTATTCAGCAGACTCTTCTGGCGGTAGGAGCATAATGATCGATGCATTCATTAGCTCAGCGATATTTTCTAAAATATTTTGATCGTACAGCTCTTCATTGAATTCGATGATTTCACCGTCAGCGATCATTTTGAGTTTTGCAGAGAATGCTTCAGCAATATCCATGCGTTCACCATTTGCCCAAAAACGTAATACCTGATCAAACTCGCTATAAAGCAGTCGTGATGCAGGCTCAAGTTTGAGTAAATAACCTTGATCTAGTGCCTCTTCTAAATCACCGACACCAATTTCATCATTTTCTGGAATATTATTTGGATAGCCGGGGCGTGAAATTAAAGTCATCAAGGCTTCATTTAGTGCATTCGGATTTTGCAGTTCTTCCAAAAGTTTTTCACGTAAATATTGAAGCTCTTGTGAGGTAATCTCACCAATCGCTGAGGTTTGATCACGTTGAATATCAGCTAAAGGATTTTGAAGGCATTCATCAATTGAAAGTGCATCACCTAAGCTATCGACCATATCTGCAACATTTGGCATGCGGAAACCGAATGAATAGGTGAGGCAGTCATCTTCAGCAACGCCATAGTGAGCCAGCCCTGGTGGAACATAGAGTAAGTCACCTGGAGCAAGGACTTCATCGAAATTCACGTCAATTTCAGGTAAAAGCTTAAGTGGTTGTCCAGCAACGTATTCTGTAGTTGCATCGCATTGTTGCCCCAACTGCCAACGACGGTGCCCGAAACCTTGTACAAGGAAAACATCATAAAAATCAAAATGCTTACCTACCGAACCGCCTTTAGGTGCATAAGACACCATGATATCTTCACGACGCCATTGAGGAATGAACGGAAACTTTTTCCACATTTCTGATAAATCAAATGAATAGTGGTCAACTGCTTGAACCAAAAGCGTCCAAAGCTTGGGCATCTTTTGAAAGTCAGCTTTGATTAATGGCGAAGACTTCACTGTCCATTGATTCGGATCACGGTCTTTTTGTTTGATCAGGCGAGCACTCATTTCATCTTCTAGTGCAAGTTCCATCACATCATTGGGCTCTAGAATTCCTGCAATTTCTGGAATTGCATTACGAACTAGAAGCGGTTTCTTTTGCCAGTATTCTGAGAAAAATTGTTCAGCGGTAATCCCGCCTAATACGTCTAAAGTTTGGGACATAATTAAAACTACAAAAAATTTTAACTATTGTCCGCTGAAGGTGACGAAATTTGCAAGGAATAAAATACTCAATCGTATACTTTGATGCTATTCGACAGCTTAAATACAGGGTTAATTTGTCATAGAATTTTGCTCAAGGAATTCCAGAAATTTATGCTCAATTTTAGATTCTAAAGGCTCTATTTTTCCCTGAATTTGCTCCAAAGTTTCAAAATCATCTGAATATATGCTTGAATTTTGAGAATCAGGCTCTATGACATTCAAATTGAAAATTTTCTTATTGTTAAAATACTGTTGTTTATAAGCATATAATTTAACCATGTCAGGACTTTGTGCTTTTATTTCAGTTAATTTTGAACTTTCAATTTCTGATACTGCATGGATAAATCGAATATGATCTTGTGTTGATGCATTTTCTAAAGTATTTGCTGTATTCATCATTTTAATCGTAATTTGATCGATATTGATCAATGTGATTTTGTAGCTTAACCATTCATTGATCCATTGCGCTGCATGGTTTAATTTATCTCTCAATTCGGCTAAAGCCACTCGTTCTAATTGACTGAATTGGTCATGATAAGATGTGTTTAAAACATTTAAGCGTTTATTTTTTTCTATACCGTCAGCTGTGAAAAATTGAGATGGATTAAGTTGGGCTTGAATATTATTTTTTTCAATCATCAGTTGATTAATGTGTTTAGCATCCGATGTTTTCAAACTAAGCGCAGCACGTTTTTCATTGATGAGTTTATTCATTGTTTCATGATGTTGATTAATGATCTGCTCAGATTTCTGTCTATTTTTTGAGTTTAATAATTTTTTACCTAACTCTTCGAATTGTCGAATTTGAGCCTTTTCAAAAGACATTATTTGTGCAAGTTGTATCCAGTCTTTGACTGTGTTGCTTAATTCCGCTTGTGAAATTTCGGGAATAGGGGATGCATACACTGAAGGAGATAGTGTGGTGAAAGCCAATGTTGCACAAAATAAAGTATAGCTCAGTAAATTAGGCATCGTGTTTTGATATCTCCAAAATGATACATCACCATTTACATCATCCAAATATGTTGCGACAACAAGATAGATTCAATTTCAATTTGTGAAAATGCTACTTGTACATGCGTTTTCAAAAAATTCGTTATTTATCGCAATTTATATTCGATTTAATGCCTTAGTCGGTTCACGTGATTTAGGATAAATATATGATTTTACGATTCAAATTCTTTATAAATACGCTCATTCTTGTGCCCTAAGATCTTTTAAATATCTTAAAGTATTCATCTCAATTTCTTTTTCGAGTTCAATAGTTTGACGTGTAATTTCAATAGCTTTTTGAATCATCACCTTATTTTCGACTTTTCCTGAGTCAGGCGCATCAAATATGTTATTTAATAGTAGATGTGTAGAGCCTTTAATATTCTGAATTTGTAAATCAATCAATTGGCGCATTTGGTTGGTGTGAGGAGTTAATGAGTTTAGTTTTAAAATCAGTTGGTCACGACTGTTTATAGTAAATGCTCTCATTTTTTTATTAAAAATTTCCATTTCAGCATCGCTTTGATTCGTCTCTAATAATTTTTCAAGTTCCTTTGCATTCTGTTCAGACTCTTGATCAAATGTGTACTGGATTAAGCGATAGTCGACCCAATCATTGATCAATTTTTTTTTATCATTTTCATCATTTTGTGGAACAGTAAGCGTTTCACTTTTTGCAAAACTGGGTAGTGTGATGGTGCTTAAAGTGAGTAAAATGCTTAAGCTAAGCAATAATGTCTTCATAACTAATAAGCCTTTTAAAGTGTTAATTAATAGACCTCTTGCGAAAGTAAAAACTATCCCCATATAAATGTCATGAGATATCAGAAATTAAACCATTTTTCAGATTCTGAATTCAAACGCTTGGTTGGCGTACCTCGGCAAGTTTTTACTGAAATGGTCGAGGTTTTAGCAAAAGCAGAATCACT